>JACQBW010000019.1 GCA_016194305.1 Nitrospirota bacterium
GCTGCTCCCGTGGTCACGATGGAAAGACTGGAGCTCGGTGTCACGCTTGAAATGGCCGCAGGCAAAAAGGTACAGGTCGCACCGGCCGGACAGGGACCGGAGGCATCCATCGATAAATTCACGCTGGTCGTAAAACTATTCAAAGGCGTTAAGGTCACCGTCGCCAGAGCGGTCGTCCCGCGAGTCACCGTTGTGGTATTCAAGGTATTGGAAAGGCTGAAATCCCGGATCGTCAACGTGGGGTTCGGAGTACTGGACCAACCGGAACTGGTGACCATCAGAGGTCCGGCACCCCCGGCTAGCGCAGTATAATAAGGTGCAATAATTCCGATTGAGCTATTGATTCCGGCAGAAAGACTCCAGGTGGTGACATCCCCGTTCAAAAGCCCTTGTGTCGTAAAATTCGTTCCCCAGGTAACATTGTTGAGAAGGGTCGACCGGTTTGCGGAACCGGGATCGGGGCCAAAAGTACCAAACGTTCCGTAGAGCGTAGAATTAATGGTGAGCGGACTTCTCGCATCGACTGGGGAAGTGGTCAGTGACAGAACTTGAGGTGGACCGACCAGCTGACCGTAGATATTCCCCGGACTGGTGACCAGGTCTCTCCAGGCGACATAATAATTGGCGCCTCCACTGACCACAAAAGGATTCATTTTTCCTGAGGTGCCGACATTGGAAATATTGACCCCGCTTGCATCCAGAATCGCTCCTGCAGGAGTGACTCTCGCTCCATAGATATCGGTCGTGCCATTTCGGGAATCGGTCCAGGCGAACAGATAGGCGCCTTGAGATGCATTGTAAGCTAAAGAGGGTTCCGTCTGATCACCGGTCGCGCTGGATACGGTAAAGGCAGCGCCATTGGTCAGAGCCGGGGCGGCTGCAGCGGTGACAAACTGGCCCATAATATTGATCGTACCCGTTGCCCCACTTTGATAACCGACAAGAAAGTTTGTACCGTCAAAGGCTGCCGAAGGATAACGTTCCGCTGTTCCCGACACAACCGCAATTCCAAGAGGAGTCGTTGCAGCAAGCCCCGGCGCGGCGGCACCTTTGGTGATCATATTGCCATATATATTACCGGTCGTCCCTGCGGCAGAAAAGTTCTCCCATGTTACAAAATACCTTATAAATGTTCCGTTTGTCCCGTAGGTAATATTGGGCAATACCGAAGGAGCTGTCGTCGAAGTTGCCGTCGCCATGGTGACTGCGGTTCCAACCGTAAATGTGGTCGCAGCAGTGGTCACTGGAATCACATTGATGGTGGTCAACGTCCCGCTTGTTGACGCATAGGTCACATAGTTATTGTTCGCCGTGATTGTTCCGTCGGTCGCAACAGCAGGATACTGTTCATTGATCGCCCCTGTCGCAGCCGCAATTGCTACCCCGGGGGTCTGTACCGTAGCGGTCGTAGCCGCATAGCTTACAACTCTACCGAAGATATTATTAAGAACCGTGCCGCTCACATAGTTTTGATAAACCACTAAAAAGTTATTTCTTCCCGCATTGAAGGCCACCGAGGGAAACATCTGGTCGTTTGGCGTGTTATCGATCGCAAAAGCGGTTACGACCACACTCCCGGAAGGACTCACCACTGCTCCCTGAATATTGGAGGCGCCTGTCGTTCCTGTACCAGGTACGGCACCGTTCATCCAGACAAGCATATAATTGGTGCCGTCATAGGCCGCTGTAACCTTGTAATCTCCACCCGTCAATGTATCGACTCTCAATTTATTTCCGATAAGCGGATCGAGTGTGACCGGAAAAGCGGCATTGGCAAGCCAATCGGCCGGCATCTTTAATTCAATCTCAAAGAAGCCTTTGTCTGCTCCTTCCTTGATTGCCGGAGAAATCTCGATTGAAACACCGTCGGCGTCTTTCAGTGTCCCCTTTCCATAAGTCGTAATATAATTGCCTTGATGGTCATAGAAATCAATCTCGCCTTCGCGACCGTAGCGTGGAATGAGTTTTGTCGTGACTTTTTGCGAGATAACGAGATCTTCTGAATTTTGGACAGCAAATGGTTTTTCAAATATCCAGCTCTGTTCCAATCCATCCGATCGCGATTCGTAGTTCTCTTTGACTTCATCCGACCGCTGATAGGTGACGCTATTTTCTTTTACGTCTGGTTTTTCGATTTTGGAAAGTCCACTTGCCAGAATCGATTCTGTGCCTTTTTGCAAGCGGGCCGTTTCCAGTTCAATTCCATTTTCACCCTGGATGCCGTTCTTTGGAAGGATCAGAATCTGACCCGAAGCAAACAGCACCTCATAACCGGAGTCTGTCACGCGGTAGCTGAATCGCGGGATCTCTCCCGCAGGATTGGCCACCGGTTCAAGCTCTTTCACCGGATGGCTCGCACTTTGAATGGCTTTCGGAATATCGAATGGAACAGCAGTCGGAGGAACAATTTGAGTCTGAGAAGGTGTTCCCTGAACTGGCGTTATTTCTTCTTTAGGTTGGTAAGGTCCGTTCTGAACTGGAGATGGCGCCGGAGTGGGATAAGAGGGAAGAGGCTCCAGAATATAAGGAGGAACGACACCCTGCCCCGTTTCAACCTTGGGAGGATTCAGACCTCTTTCACTGGAAGAGTAACCTTCGCTATTTGAATTCCGATAGGCTTTTAAGATTTCAGTGGTCTGATAGATAAAATAGAAAGAGAAGAGATAAAGAAAAATTGAGAAAAAAACGGAGCCGTTAAGAAACTGATCATAGACATTCCGTTCCAGCGTGATTGCAGGATGCTTAAACCGATAGGTTTGGTACATTTTCTCCCTAAAAATGTCCTGATTCGTTCAGGCTGTGAATTCCTTCTTGGAATCGTATATCAGGAAAAGACTGTGATAAAAAATGCAAGTAATATGCCCTAAAAAATGAAATTTTCTTATTTAAAAATTAATGTAACAAATTGAAACATAAGGAAAAAATAAATTAAAATCCCTAATCTATTTTCGATACACTCAAAAAGTGGAAAAGTTTTTCCCTTTCCCGGGCCTATCACTTTCTATTAAACCAATTATAATGGAAAGGTCTTTCCTTTTTACAAAATCTGGATCGGGCCAACATTCATCAAAAAAGGTCCTGTTTAAGGTTCCATAAAAGGTATCCCTTAAGAGTAGCAGGTGTATGCCATTTTGTCTTATTACTCCCCTTTCAAAAGATACGTTGAATATGAGGATCCGTTGGAGACTGAGTAGATCAAATAGACCCGGCCGGCTGCATCAAGATCCATGACCGGATTGAATCCATACGCTACAGAAGGTAGCATGGAACTAGTCGGTGAACCGGCCTGAAATTTGTCGAAGTAAATGTTTCCGGAATCTTCCCAGACAAGATTAAGAAATTCGTTTACGTTTACACCGATGCCTTGGAACTGATCGACTTTCAAAGAAGGCCGTGAAGAAGGTTGAAATCCGATTGGCATTTGACAAATTTGAACAGCCGGAAAACACTCGAAGGTTGCAAAATTTGAAGACTTCGAATAGTACATGCCGGAGTGCGTCAGGGTTGAATTGGACCAGGCAAGAAAGGGGTAGCCATTGTAATCGAGATCCAGCGCCAAGGTATCTTTTCCCTGCAAGGAAAGGCTCGATTCTACCGTTATCGGGGCGCCGAAAGTGTTTTGACCAGACAATCGCCTGGCAAAATTCACGAGAAAATCGCTTGTCCCGAAATCCATCCAGGAGACCGAAACGTTACTCAAATGATCGGTTCGTATTTTTGGATTCTTTTGAAGATTTGGACTAACCAATGAAGAGACGAGAGATGAAGATTGCGAGACGGTTCCGCCTAGCCCGATCTCTTTATAATTCACATAGATTCCATTCAAAAAAGACGTCGAAAAATCTTCTTCCCAGGCCATTTCAAGCTTTCCTGACGCGTTATAAGCGATGGCAGGATTCTTCTGATTTGAATTGGAACTAACCTCAATATAGAGCGTGCTTGGTTGGTTTGCAGAGGTCACTGCATAAGGAACAAAACAAGGAGGAATACTTTCACATCCCAACAACGTAGCATGGGGCAGCATAACCGTCGCAATTTGAAAAACAACGGACGATGATGAGTTATCGTCCCAGGCAAGATAAATATCGGGATTTCCATTCGCATCCGGATTGTCAACGGCAATTACCGGGTTTTCAAAGGTATCTGTGCTTACACTATTTCCAATATAGGGCAGAATATCGGTCAGGACATCGTAAGCGGGTGCAATAGCGGGAAAGACTTTGTTCCCGTCGAGATCTAATGCTAAGTTCCATAGGTGAGTATCTCCGGTCTCGTATGTGGTGGCCCAGGTTAAATAGATATTTTGACCAAAAATAGCCATACCAAAACTGGGCGGAGCACCCACCGCATTGATGGATGAGGTCAGTTCAATGGGCTGCGATGAAAAAGTGATGGAGGACCCCGTTACGACAGGAAATGTCGCTTGATCGCTCTTCGACGGATCTGCAGTGGACGCGGCCTTAATCGTAACATAGATGTCCTTATTCAAGGGTGGTATGACTGACGGGGCCGAATAATATCCTCCGGATGTAATCGACCCGGGTCCCGATACGAGACTCCAGGTCAGGCCTGGCTGAGAAATAGAGTTGCCTGCGGGATCGCTTGCCGTCGCAGTGAGTTGAATCGAATCCGTTTTCCGAACCGCAGTCGGCTTTGGAAAAATGACGACCTTTGAGACTGAAATTGACGAAGCCCCTCCCCCTCCTCCACCGCAACTTTCCAGGAGGAAAAGACCGATCATCATCAATTCAATGCCCATTTGATTTCGAAATAGCGTCATTTTAAGGCCCTGTTGCTGCTGACACGGCTGTTGACTGAGCCGATTCGTTTCCGGAGCGATCATAGGCCGAAACGGTATAGGAATAGGTCGTATTTGCGCTGAGTCCCGGATCCGCAAAGCTGTTTGCGGTGGTGTACATGTAAAGAACGCCGCTTCGGTAAATTTTATACCCTGCGACCTTGTCGTTATCGGATGACGGAACCCAGTCCAGATTAATCTGACGGGATGTGGCCAGCGAAGCAACAAGACTTGCCGGAATGGAGGGCGGAGTCGTATCCTGGGGCGTTGAGATCACCGTGGCGGGCGACAGGGCCGATTCGTTCCCGCCCCAGTCAAATGCGCTCACCCGATAATTATAGGTGGTCCTGGGGACCAATCCCTTGTCTGCAAAGATGGTAGAACTTGCAGAGGAAGTTCCGATAGGATTTACGAGATCGCTCCGGTAAATTTTATACCCGGCAATTCCGCTTCCTGAACCATTATTCGTAAGATCCTTATCAATCGAAGCGGACCAGCTGATATCGATTTCAGAAACCGAGACCGCCACGGCAAACGGGGCTCCGAGTGAAGTACATGGGGCTGCCAGATTACCGCAAGGGACCGAAGGGGGATAAACATCGGTAACGGCCGTGACAGGGGCTGACAGCGAAGAAACATTCCCGCCGGAATCCCTTGCCGAAATCGTATAAACATAGGTTTGATTCGGCAGCAGGCCGAGATCCGAAAAACTGTTGGAGGGAGACGTTCCCACCAGATTGCCATTTCGATAGATGGAATAAGAGGCGATGCTCCCGGAATTATCAAGCGAGGGAATCCAGCTCAAATTGACCTGGGTCTGACTCGACGCGACAAGGGCAACAATTCCTCGTGGAACCGTCGGTGGCGTGGTGTCTCCTAGAGTCGTCCCGCTTGCGATGGTGCTTGGCCCGGACACATTTCCCGCGGCATCGTACGCCACCAGGAAATAATAATACGGGGTCGACGCGATCAGATTAAAGCTGTCTGTATACGAATTGACCGGCCAATTCCCTAACGGAATAAATGGACCTGTAGAGGACGTAGAACGGGATATCGTATATCCCGCAACGGCGACATTGTCGGAAGATGCCGTCCAGACGAGTCCCAGTTTGGAATCGCTGATCGCCGTCACAACGAGATTTGCTGGAACAGACGGGGGAGCCGTATCGGCAATCGTCGAGGCGGTCACTGTAATCGAAGGGAGTGAATTATTTCCGGCTCCGTCAAACGCGACGATATAAAAATAGTATGTAGAACTGGGCTGTAGTCCAACCGCGGCGAACGACGTTGTCCCGGCACCTAATACCGAACCAATCTGGACAAATGTGATATTGTTCGTGGAGTAATAAATGGAATACCCGGCTACCGCTGAATTGTCAGTCGCCTGCGGCCAGCTTACATTAATTTGGCTGGCTCCAGAGGCTCCTCCAGCCGCGGTCGCGCTAAAACCGGTTGTCCCGGGCCAGACTGGGCGGGTGGAATCCAGCGTGGTCGCTGAGACCGAAGGAGCAGACGGCGAATAGTTACCCGAAAAATCAAAGGCTCTGACGGTATAGCTATAAGTCGTCCAAGGGGTCAAACCGATATCTGAAAAAGTGGTCGACAACACGGTAAAAATGGTTGTTGACGTGGTCGTTCTGAGAACCTGATATCCGGAGACTCCCAGATTATCAACGGCAGGAGACCAGGAAAGATTCACCTGCGTTTCACTGACAGCCGTCGCTCTCAGGTTTGTCGGAAACGCGGGAGCAACCGTATCTGGAAGGGTTGTTGACTGGACTGTTCCGGATGGTACTGACCGGTTATTTGAAGGATCCAAAGCGAGAATACAGTAACTGTAAGTGGTTGAAGGTGACAAAGCGGCATCGCTATAGCTATTGGTCGTTGGAATTCCTATCGGAGAGACTTGAACAAATGGCGCCACCGGAGGATTGGCACATGTCGCGATTCCCGTGCTTCTCCAGACCTGGTAGCTGGCAATGGTGCCAGAGTTGTCAGTCGAAGCGGTCCAGTTTAACCCTACGGAAGTAATGGCGGGGGAAGCGGTCAAACCGCCGGGTGCTGAAGGAGCTGTCGCGTCCGCTGTGGTGGTAAAGGGGCCCGCCGTCGGAGAGACCGGAGAAAGATTTTCAGCCAGATCAGCCGCTCTCACATAATAATAGTAATTTCGATTGCCCAGAAGACCCATATGGGAAAAACTGGTCAGATTGCCTCCTACCACACCGACAAGGGAGAATGGGCCGTTCAACGGAGTACTGCTGTAAATGTAATATTGATAGATCATACCGGAATTGTCTGTGGCGGGCGTCCAGGAGACATTGATCTGTCCCGGACCTGCTACAGCCGCGGTGACCGTCGCAGGGGCTGTGGGCGCCGTAATATCATTGACCGCGTAGGCCGTATTGGACCTTCCCGATAGATTTCCTCCATAGTCGTAGGCGATCACGTAATAGTAATATTTCTGAACTGACGGCAGCCCCGTATCAAGATAGAGAGACGAAGTTACCGCCGAAATTTGGGTGAAGTTGACATTGTCGATCGAACGCCAGACCTGGTATCCCGTCACACCGGTATCGTCCGAAGAGGGAAACCATAAAAGATCAATTTCATTTCCGGAAATAGTCGTCGCACGAAGTGCTGTAGGAGTCGAGGGTGCTATCGTATCCTGTAAGGTTACCGAACTGGCCACGTTGGAAGAGAGCGAACTGTTCCCGGCCGCATCATAGGTCTGTACATAATAGTAGTTGATCGAAGAGGGCCGCAAACCGGTGCTTGAATAAGTCGTTCCGGATACATTGGCGATTTGAATATAGGTCGTTCCGTTGACTGACCTCCAGACCTTGTACCCGGCCACCGCGATGTCGTCGCTTCCCGGAGACCAACTCAGGTTAATCTGCGAGGGGGAAACGGCCGTTGCAATGAGATTGGTCGGAGAGGTCGGAGGGACGGTATCGGCCAAAGTCGATACAAAAAGTGGAGCGGTGAGGGCAGACTTGTTCCCCGCCAGGTCAAACGCCGCAAACTGATAATTAAATTTCGTATTAGTCGGCAAATTACTATCCGTAAACTTGGTTCCGCCCACGGTTGCGATCTTCGCTCCGTTTCGGTAAATTTCGTACCCGGCCACGGCAACGTTATCGGTCGATGCCGTCCAGGTAAAACCGATCTGACTGTCTGAAACAAGAGCCACCACAATTCCAGATGGAACGGAAGGGGGAACGACATCATACTGATTGTTGCCAAAAATGAGATAGGCCTGTCCGGCAAATTTATTCACGAAAGGATAGGCCTTCAATGCGGGACTGGCAGAATAGGCCCCGATCAGGATATCAGGAAGCAGGTCCCCGTTGACATCGCCTGTTGCATCGAAAGAGCTCCCCGCATAGTCACCTGCGTAGGCACCATTGATAATCGTGTCAAATCCTGTGGAAAGGTTAATCACGGAGGGAAAAACAGATTTGCCAAGAATGACGTAGATCGACCCCGAATTCGATCGCCCCCCGGGGCTGGCGTTGGGCGCTCCAATCAAAAGGTCCGTGTATCCATCACCGTTCAGATCACTGCTGCTGCTTAAGACTCTGCCCGACTGGTCGTTAGTCCCAACCCCGTTAATGGTCACATTGGCGCTGTTGAGTTCAATTACCGGACTCGTGAACGCGGCCTGTCCCAAAACGATGTAGGTGGATCCCGCTCCGGGTTTTCCGTTTGGACTCGCCAGTCTGGCCCCGATGATGACATCGGCTTTCCCGTCTTTATTTAAATCTCCCAGAGAAACGGCTGACCCTGCCTGATCTCCCGTGCTCACCCCGTTGAAAGTCAAATCGGCGTTTTGAAAACTCAGAGGTGTCTCCGCAGTCGGCCAGGTTTTTCGACCAAAAAAAAGAAAGGCCCCGCCGGCCTGGTACCGTTGTGTCCCCGCCTTGTTAAACGGCGAGTACCCCTGAACACCGACAATCAGATCATTGATTCCGTCCCCATTGACATCCCCTGAAATGGAGAGAGCACTCGACAGTCCACTGGTCTGAAATCCTCCAATAATGACATCCGCACCACCGGTCGTCGTACTGAGATCAATGACCCCGGGAAAGGTATACTTGCCATAAATGATATAGACCTCACCGCTCTGATTCACTCCGGTCGCACTAATTTTTGGCGCGCTGATTACCAGATCGGCAATAAAGTCTCCGTTGATATCGCCTGCGGTCGTGACGGCATCACCGATATTATCAAACGAGTTGGCCCCGCTGATTGTGACACTTACGGTCTGTTGTGCCAGATCGATAATGCCGCTCGGATAATCTTTGTAAAAATTTCCCCGGCCATTGATGATATAGACCTGGCCTGCTTGAATTCTTGTCGTAGTTTTTAATATGGGACTCGCATTCGGGGCACCGATGACGATCTCCGAAAAACCGTCTCCGTTCAGATCTCCGGCGATGGAAACGGAATGACCGATCATATCTCCTGGATTCGCGCCATAAATAATCAGATCCGCCTGGTCCAGCGTCGTGGGCGAGGGCCATCCGGGCGGCCTCCCGAAAAAGAGATAACAAGCGCCGGCATTCAGTCGGTTATTGGGCCCGGGGGCCTGGTCGGCGCAAATGATGAAATCCTTGATTCCATCCCCATTGACATCGCCTCCATTGGCGACAGCACCTCCGGCATAATCCGAAGAGTGGACTCCGTTGAAGGCGGTCACGGGACTGGAAAGAAGTTCAATATCCGGTTGTCCGTAAAAAGGAATCGTAAAGGTATTGTATGTTTGATCCAGTCCCGTCGTGATGCCTCCGTTATTTGAGGCCACGATTCTAAAATGATAAATGGAATAGGATGAGAGTCCGATCAGATTGAACGAAATGAAATTTTCGAAATTTCCTGAAATCGAAACGCTTGCCGTGGTGGAACCATAACTGCTTGTTGTGCCATATTCAAACCAGGCGCTTCCGGTCACGCCATTCGGATTCGCCGTTCCATTCAGTGTGACCGAGCTGGTCGTCTTGTTCGAAGGGATTCCCGTCGCCACAATGGGTGGCGTGGCAAGAGTCGAAAAGGCGTAGTCGCCCCCATAGGAGGTACCCAGGCTGTTTCTGGCAGTCATTCTGACATGGTAGGTGGTTCCGAGAGTCAACGCCGAGATCGGAGTCGATAACGAGGTTATTGAATAGCTGGACGTAAGCACAAACGGTGCAGTCGAAATACCGTAAGCAATCGTGGTTCCATAGTCAAACCAGGCGGTTCCGGATTGTCCATTGGGATTCACGGTTCCATTTAAGGTTGCACTGTTTTGGGTAATGGAAGTTACCGGAGAAGTCATGGCCGAAGGGAGCGCGGCAATATAAAGTGAAATGGATGCGGTATGGGTTTCCCCTCCCCCGCTCCCGGTAACCAGAATGGAATAGACTCCCTGAAGTGTTGACAGTGCGCTTGAAATCATCAAAGTCGCAGAGGCACCTGTTGAGAGCGGAGTGACCGGGTTCGTATTAAATCCTGCCGACACCCCTGCCGGAAGATTCGAAACGCTTAACGTCACCGGCGAAGAAAAGCCGTTGACACTAAAAAGGGTGAGTGACAGCGTTCCGGAAGATCCCTGTGCCACCGTGGCCGAGGAGGCCGTGGTCAGCGAAAAATCCTGGACGCTTAAACTGATCGTATTGCTCCCTAAATTTCCGGAGTAAACCTGAACGGCACCGGAATTGCTATTCGGGGGGAGAGAAAATGAGATGAGGTTGTTCATCCAGCTGCTGAAATAGGCATCCGAAACTTTTAAACCATTGATCATGACGTAATCGGTCGAGGTTGATCGCGATCCGGCTGCAAGGTCCCCAAAATAATTCCCGGTCAGGGTCATCGGTACACCGACGGTCAAGTTGACACTGGGGGTGACCGAAGAGAGAACAGGAGGAGGACCTTCTGATTTTTGGCTCCAGATATCACTCCCGGACGGAGGATTTCTAAAGTCGGTCCATAAGGCAAAAAAATTTGTTCCGTCATTTCCGGAAACCGGGCTCTGTTTCTGAAAGGTCGTATTGGAGTTCACGACCATGCCCGCTGATTCCACGACGCTTCCCGTTCTTAAAATTCGCGCCCCATAAATATCGGCGATCGATGTGCTGTTTCGATAATCCTGCCAGGAGGCAAAATAAAGACCGGCTCCCGTGGAATAGGTGACCTTGGGCAAAAGCTGATCATTGATCGCGGTGGAAATCGCAAATCGGCTTCCTGAAAGCGTTCCGCCCGTCGTGATCAACTGTCCGTAAATGTCCCGGACTCCGGAGGCGCCGGTATCATAAACAACCAGGAAATTGGTTCCGTCAAAAGCAACTGACGGGTGACGCTCGGCCAGACCTGACGTCACCGCGACCCCTGTTACGGTTCCGATAGCTCCTGCGGTCGTGATGGTATTGCCATAAACATTTCCGGAGGGATCTGTGCCAAAATCTTCCCAGGCAATTAGATATCTTCCAACGGTTGTATTGCTAAAAGTAATTTGGGGAAGAACAGAAGGCGGTGTCGCATTGGAAGTCACGGTTGCTACAGTCACGGCCGTACCGACTACGCCGGTTTTCGTTACGCTGATTGCCCTGACGGATGTGCCTCCATCCAGATAGGCGACGTAAAAGTTGGTACCGTCGTAGGCGATGGAAGGAACCTGTTGATTGCCCGCACCTCCGGCTATGGTAAAGGTGGTCCCCATCACGGCATTGGTCGCGCTGTAAGAAACAAAAGTCCCGATAATATCCTGATCGGTTCCGTTAAAAGATTGATAGACCACCAGGAATTGTCCGGCGGCATAGTTTGCAACTGAAGGGAATATCTGGTCATTGGTCGAAGCATTGATTGCAAACGGGGCAACAATTAAATTTCCGTTTGAGTCAAATACTTTTCCGTAGATATCGATTGAACTGGAAGTACCGCTGGAGTTTTGCCAGGAGACGAGATAATTCGCACCGTCAAAAGCCATCGATGCATTATCATCATTCCCCGTCAGCGTATCGACCTGAATGGCGTTTCCGATGAGAGAAGCGTGAGCAGTGAGAGATAGTCCGGTTAAGATCAGCCAAAAAATGAGAAGGCTTCCTGCCCCCCACCTCCACCCTCCTGGGAGTGAAGTTTTAATTTTGCTTATTTTCATTAAATCCGATATTTTTAATAAGATTTAAATTGCCGGGCAAGCTGAACCAACGGATTTAAATGCATGATTTATGCCATGAGACAGGTCTGTTTTTGGATTAGAAGACTTCCTTTCCTCCTCATAACTTATTGAAAAGAAAGCTCAATTTTTTCTCTCTTTTTCTTCTCACTCCTTTCTAAATTATACCCGATTTTAAGATTCCAGATTGCCATCTTCTTTGTCCTGTCACGGCATAAATTTTCTTCTATTTCCCCAAAAAAAATTGCCTGGCGGCGTGACCCGACAGGCAATTTACAAACCAGGAGGCTTTTTGAAAATTACTTTTTTAACTTCAAATAGGCGTTTTGCAGGCCAATAATCGTCTTGCCATCCTGAATTTGCCCGGTTTTAATCATTTCAAGGGCCTTATCAAGTGGCATTTTTTTCACTTCGAGCACTTCGCTTTCCTCCAGATTCTGAGATCCCAAAGTAAGTGACTCCGCCAGATAGATATGAATGACTTCATCGCAAAAACCGGGTGTAGTCAAAAAGGAAAGCAACTTTTGAAATGTTTCAGCCTCGTAACCGGTCTCTTCTTTCAACTCTCTTTTTGCGCACTCGAGAGGATCCTCGCCTGAATGAAGCTTACCCGCCGGAATTTCATAGAGATATCCACCGGCCGCATACCGGTATTGATAAATCAAGACGACGTTCCCATCTTCTGTAAGTGGGACGACCGCCGCGGCGCCCGGATGCCGGATGAATTCCAGTTCCATCTTGTGACCGTTTGGAAGAATGACCTGATCGAGTTCAATATTCAGAATCTTGCCTTCGTAAACCCGTTTTCGAGATATGGGCTGATTCACTTATGGGTCCTCTCCCCTTCCGTAAAAAAAAAGAAGCCCTTGATAAGGGGCTTCTTTTTAAAAACAGCAGATTCACTAATTTATTTGCCAAGGCTTCTTTCGTATGCGATGACTTCCCATCCTTCTGACTCAGTAATCTGGGCGGGAATCACAGCGATCATGGGCGTGTTGGGACTTCCATTTTTAAGCACCCACATCATTTCGCCCGGAGTTCTCAGACTGTCAAATTGTTTGTTGGTGAAATTGCGGGGTGACGGTTCCATTCCGGCAGCGGCAATTCCATCCCCTTTACCTTCGGGACCGTGACAGCTGAAACATCCCCCTTTTCCATTAAAAATTTCTTTCCCCTTCGCGATGACCGCGGCTGAAGAAATATCAACTGGAGGTTTTACAGCTTTGGCAGCGGCAATTTCGCCGGCAGGAACGCGAGGCTTGGTAACATCTTTTTCCACACCCATTGCGACCGGAGCCATAAAGCCGATTGCTAAAACTCCACCTAAAATTGCATTGGCTAATTTCATTGAACGACTCTCCTCATTAAGTAACTTGTTCTATTAATTTATTTTTTTAAATAACTACAGAAGAAATTCTTGAAAACAGTTTTTCTTATTATCCCCCCTTTCTTACAGCTCAGCGGGTGTATCTTACCTGAATGATTCCGAAAATGTCAATCATCCTCGCAACTCTTTTTTTGTTTCACTCAGGTTAACAGATTTAAGGCTCCTTTGTTTAATTAAACACGTCAAACTGAAAAAAGTTACCGTCTGGAATTTCGGGGATCCAGATAATCTCTCAGCCAGTCCCCCACCGTATTCAGAGAAAGAATGGTTAGAAAGATGGCCATCGAAGGGAAAAGTATGAGATGCGGATAAAACCTCATGCTGCTCCACCCGTCGTTGGCCATGATTCCCCAGCTTGCAGACGGAGGGGCAAGGCCCAATCCAATAAAACTGAGAGAAGACTCCGCAAGAATCGCCGCCGGAACGCGATAGGTGAGGGTGACCATTAACGGACCCAGAATATTCGGAATCATATGACGAAAAAGAAGCCGGTAATGGCTCCCCCCGAGGGCCTGTGCCGCATCAAAATAGGCCTCTCCCTTTATCCTTTGCACTTCACCCCGCACCAGTCTGGCAACAGTCACCCAACTCACAATCGACAGGGCGAAAAAGATTCCGAGAAATCCTCTCCCGAACAGAAGCATCATTAAAATGATCAGGAGAAGATCCGGAAGCGCAAAGACCACATCGACGATCCTCATCATGACCTGGTCCACTCTTTTTCCAAAATATCCGGATATTCCTCCAAAGATTGTCCCAATGAGCAGCGCGGAAGACGCCGTAGTCACTCCGATCAAGATGGAAAGTCTTCCCCCTTTCATGAGGCGGGTCAACAGATCTCTTCCCAATTTATCGGTTCCCATCCAGTGCTGACGGGTGGGTGGAGAAAGAAGGGCATGAGGATCCTGCTGGTCATATAGATAGGGAGACAAATAAGGACCCGTTAAAGTCATCCCTGAAAGGAGAACCAGAAAACAGACGGAAACTGCCAACATCTTATCTTTCATGTTCTCTCATCCTTGGATCGATCCATGAGGAAACAAGATCCACCATGATATTCGCAACCACAATCACCACCGCATAAACCAGGGTCACGCCCATGATCAGAGGATAATCCCGGTTGGTCACAGCCGTCACAAAGTATCTTCCCATTCCCGGAATGGAAAAAAGGTATTCCACGATAAACGATCCGGTCAGTAGTCCTGCGATTAGTGGTCCGGAAATGCTGATGACGGGAGAAATAGAATTCCTGAGAAGATATTTGAAGACTATTTTCTTCTCGGGAATGCCGCTTGCCCGTGCGGTTCTGACAAAATCTTTCAAAACATTTTCCAGAAGGCTTGAACGGACAAGCCGCGCAATATAGGCGGCGGAACCCAGGCCAAGTGTCAAAGACGGGAGAAGGGTATAAGACCACCCCTCCCAAAGGGCTGGAGGCAAGAGATGAAATAAAATTGAAAAAATGAATATGAGCAGGGATCCAAGGACGAATGTCGGAAGCGAAATTCCCCCGGACGATGCGGTCATACTTAACCGGTCTATCCAGCTTTCTTTATAAATTGCCGCCACGGTCCCGAAGAAAAGTCCGAAACTGATCGCCACACTAAAAGAGAGCAAACCCAATTTTATTGAAACAGGAAAGGTGTCAGCAATAATTTCATTGACGCTCCTTCCGGTATATTTGTATGAGGGGCCAAGATCGCCTTGGGCCAATCCTTTCATATACTGGTAATATTGCTGCCAGACCGGAAGATTCAGATGATACTTTGTCTCGATATTCAACAGGATTTCAGGTGGAAGTTTTTTCTCGGAGTCAAAAGGTCCTCCCGGGACGCAGTAAAGAATAAAGAAAGTCAACGTGGCGACGACAATGAAAACCGGAATGGAATAGAGGATTCTCTTAATAAGAAATTTTAACATGGGCTTCAATGCTTTCTTTTGGAGGCGTCAAGAACCGGGCGCGCCATTCTCTCCCATGGCGCCGAAATTCATGCTGATCTCAATTAAACAATTCAATGTGCCATAGGCGAATTTCGCCGAGTCTCCGTTCATAGCACACCCGGTTCTTTCGTTCAATTTCCACCCGGGAAAACAAGGAAAATTACCGAATAACGCTAATTGTTTTGAAAAATATCAGTTCCATGGGATTGGTCTCGACTCCCCTGACATAGGATTTCACCAAGAAATTTTGCGCCGAAATAAAGAGTGGCATGATCGGCACTTCATCTTCCGTTAATATCTTCTGTGCCTCACGATAAATCATACGTCGTTTCTGCGGGTCACGCTCCGACGATCCTGAAACAATCAGCTGATCATATTTCATATTCCCCCAGCGGGTATGGTTGTTTCCTCCCCCTTTCATAAAAAGGTTCATGAAATTATCAGGGTCCGGATAATCCGCTCCCCAGCCGAGTCTGAAAATCTGGGGCGGATTCAGCTGAAGCTTTTTTAAATAGACTTTCCACTCCATATTGTCCAGCGAAATCGTCACGTTGAGGTTCCGTTTGAGCTGGGCTTGTATGTTTTCGGCAATCAGTCCATTCACGGTGTCCGTGTTGAAGGCGGTTGTCACGACCGGAAAGTCTTTCCCTCCGGGAAAACCTGCTTCAGAAAGGAGACGCGCCGCTTCTTTTGGATTGAAGCGGAGTCCTACCAGAGGTTCATATCCGAACATTCCGGGAGGAATCCAGGAATAGGCCGAACGTTCTCCCCCTTTTAAAACATGGGGAAACTCCTCCCGATCGATTGCCATCGAAAAAGCTCTTCGAATTTTCGGGTTGTTAAAAGGTGGCGCTTCAGTATTGAAACCGTAATAATATCCGCGAAGAAGCGGCTGGTTGACGTATTCTGCTCGTGTCCGGTAATGTTCTATCGCTTCAGGGGGTAGCGAGACCATATCCAGACCCCCGGTTTCATAAAGCGTCAGGGCGGTTGTCCTTTCATTGATCACAAAGATTTCAATCGTATTGCAAAGCGGCGGGGTTCCGTAATAATTCAAATTGGCCTCAAGCCTGAGTTTGTATTCATGTCTCCACTCTTTCAGGCGATAAGGTCCGTTTACGACCATTTTATCCGGATCGGTCCAATGATTCTGGTATTTTTCAATCAGATCTCTTCTTAGGGGAAATGTCGCAGAAAAAGTGGTGATGCTGATAAAATAGATGACCGGTTTTTTTAACCGGACTTCCAGCGTCTCGGAATCCAGAGCACGGACCCCCACTTTGTCGGACTCCTTCAGTTTACCCTGATTGTATTCTTCGCTGTTTTCAATATCGTACAGGAAATAAGCATACTCGGAAGCCGTTTGCGGATTGAGCAGCCTCTTCCAGGCATATTCGAAATCTTGCGCGGTAACAGGCTTTCCGTCCGACCAAAAAAGGTTCTTCCTGAGGTGAAACAGGTATCGCCTTCCATCCGGCGAAATCTCCCAGCTGGAAGCCGAAGCCGGTTTCGGCGTCAAAGTCTGATCAAATTGAGTCAGGCCTTCCATGAGATTTTCAATAATCAAGATCGAAGTTCCGTCCGTTGCCAGGGAAGGGTCCAGAGTCGGGGGTTCCGTGCCAATGCTCATTCGAAAAGACGCCGGATTTCCCCAGATAAAAGACGGCCACAAGAGAGGAAAAAGGAACATCAAAATAAATACGGTTCGTGTCAGATATTTTCGCATTATATCAATCAGTTCAATGTATAGTCCCATACACATTTTTTGGAAGAAATTTCCCCAATCATGCGAGCAAAAACTTCCGTGGATTATAATACATTTTTTTCTTTTTAGGTTATACTAATAAGTATGATTCAGGATATCCGTCTACACGGTCAGGTCGACTCCAATATCGAATATTACGCTACGATCGCCGGAAAAGAGATCAAGAATCTCTTCTTTTTCGAGCAGCAAATTCAAGAAAATATCAAATCACTCCGGTTATTTTCACCTTCCAACGAACTGATCATCAATGACCAAAGGTTATATTACAAGGGAAATGGAGGAAGTTTCTGTGAATATATGTTTGGCGTCAATCTCCCGTTAAAAGACATGATTCGAAAAGAGGTGATCAACCGCCTCGTTCTGAATGGAACCCATTTTGAAAAAGAGAGCGAGCGTCTGGTTTTTACAAATCAGACTCAAGGCAGCGAACGGCTCGTCGAAATGTTTAGAAATGGCAATGCCATCTGCAACTATTATTTCTTCATTCAACTCCATCAAGCCATTGCCCCCAGAACGCAGCAAGAACTTCTATTGAAAGCGCTGGGCAAAATGATCAAAAGATCGATTCATATTGTTGAACAAGATGATCTCGCATTGATCAACGAATTTTTTTCCTATTTGAAAACAGACGATGTCACCATTTACCTCATTAAATTTGTTCAGAGAAAAAATCAGGAATACTATCAGCTTTTTAAAGAATTTTACTCCGAAAAAAAGCTGATTACGCCTCAGGAACAGGCCACACTGGATGAACTCGCCAGATTGAATCAAATTGAAAAATATCAGCAAGAGAGAACGAAAATCGACGTCATCTATAAACATCCGGACAATAAAAGATTGATTGACGAATATAAAGACATCCTGGTAGAAATTTCATCCACACCGGAAATTTCTCAGAGCAAACTGGCCATTTTAAACAGACTTCGTACCCTAAGCGTCCGGAATAACATCCCTCTGGAACTCTTCATCGCGCTCGACGAACTTTTTCTGAAGGGAAAATCGATCGTCGCCACCCAGGAGCCCTCTTATCTTGCGACCACCCGGGAAATTCTCGAAGGGCTTTTCCTGAAAGGTCAGAACGTCAATACCTTGATCTCCAACGAAGATTTAATTCTCCTGATTAAAGCGAAGCAATCCTCTCTTGAAAAAAGAGACTACAGCTTTGACGGACTCCTGCTTGATATGGGGCGGCTTTGCGACGAACATTCTGTCAACAGTAACAATCCGGATATCATGGAAAGGTTCGGTTACATCATTACCTTTTTTGACCGGTATGACTCGACCTATAATTTTTTGAACCAGCTTGTTTTTATGGAAGGGATCTCAATCACTGAGAAGATGCTGAGAACCATTTACGGAAATAAGAAGGTTTTCGACAGCCTCGACGTAAAAATCTTTAAAGAAATTTTTATCGATACGATTCTGAAAGACAAATATTTAACCAGTTATGGAAAAAAGAAAATCTATCTTGTTTTTAATGGAATCAAGGAAGTCGAACATGGGAATCTCGGCCTGATTGATATCGTCCGGCAGATTGATGCCATCAACCAGGATGCGCTCCTTTACAAGACCGTTCATTTCCATCTTAAGAGAATGATGAAATCATTCTACATCGAAATCAAGTCGGCAACCGAACTGGAAAATATCCGGGTGGATCTCTCTAAAGAGCTTTTGAACAAGGGTTTGATTAAATCGGATATCTCCCCTGCCCTCTTCGAAAAAATCATTGTCGACATTCGAAAAGAAGCGACTTATATATTTGAGATTCTTCCAATCGTACTAAGCGTCAAGAGTGGAAACCAGAGAGAAAGCTTTTTGAGGGAAAGCGCGCTCGACCGTTATTATGTCGAAGAGCTCGAAAGGGAATATTTTGAAACTAAGGGCCTGGATGAGAAACTCCTGGAACGGATCCAAAAAACCTCCGAGTGAAACTTGAGTTCGGGTCCACTGCAGCGTTCTCGATTTTCCAAAACAGTCTGCGAATATTTCCGCTTAAGTCAAAATTTAAACCCTACTGTCAGGTTGGTCAAAATGGCCATATGCAAGGCCGCAGTTTTGAGGGCGACTGAGGCGTACTTGAGCATGTACGTTGAAGGAGACCGAGAAACGAGTACGCAGCAGATGGACATTTTCATCAACCTGCAAATTCTATTTATGGTCATCCTGATGGGGATGCCCATGATCATGCTGATGATCCCCTTTGCCATGAGAATGTGGATGGGGGTGCGGATGTTCCTCCCCCTTTTCATCGCCATGCTCCACTTGATGATGATCATGATTCTGATCAGCCAATCCTTTATGTTCATGAAGATGAAGTACACCCTGATGCCGATGGGGGTGTTCATGAGGCACCTCATCCAGGAGCGGCTCCGGTGAGGTCGATTGAAACGACTCCCCCGCTCTTTTAATACTTTTGAATAGAAGGACGCCTGAGAAAAGCGCCGCGGCAAAGAGCACAATCGAGGCGCCGGAAGCGATATCCAGATAAAAGCTGGCGTACATTCCCAGCACCGAGGTCAGGGCACCCATCCCCACGGAATAAAAAAGCATTTTGTTAAAACTATCGGTCAGTTGTCGGGCTGTAATGGCGGGAATCACAATCGCGGCGGCAATCAGGGTGACTCCGAGTATCTGCATCGATGCAATAATCGCCGCGGCAAGAATCAGCGAAAAAAAGGTATCCACCCAGGCAGTCGATACACCGTAGACGCGGGCGGTTTCTTCATCAAAGGTCGTAAATAAAAGTTGTTTATAGAGGACAAAAATCACAATCAGGGTCAGAAAGAAGACCGCCAGGATAATCATGACATCGTTCCAGGTGACGCCGAGAATATTTCCGAACAGGGCCGCTTCAAAATTTTTGGTAAAATGCCGTACCCGGCTAATCAACGCGACCCCGATCGCAAAACTGGCCGTGGTAATGACGCCGATTGCGGCATCCGCACCGATTTTGTTTTTTCGTACGACTTGATTGATCAAAATTGCGGCCAGAAATCCCCAGAGGCCCGCACCAATATAAAAATTGAGATTGAGGACATAGCCAATGACTGCCCCTCCAAACGCGGCATGGGAAAGACCGTGGCCAATATAACTCATTCCCCGCAGGACAATATAAACCCCAAGCATCCCGCAGAGCGCCCCGATAATCGGAGCCGCAATCAGACCGGTGCGGAAGAACTCGTAGTGCAAGGGGGCAAGCAGGATATCCATCTTACCGTCGGATCCGGTTATTTTTGAGATCAAGAGGCGTGCTATGGGCCATTAATACGAAATCGCCATGACGGATGACTTTCATGTCAGCCTGGTAGGTTTTCTTTAAAACGGCTGAGGTGAATATCTTGTCGGGATGGCCCTGGGCAATCATCCCCTTGTTGAAACAAATGACCCAGGGGAGATGTGCCGCAACGGCATTAAGATCATGCGTTGTCAGCAGGATCGTCATCCCCTCCTTGTTGAGCTCTCCCAGCAGATGAAGAACATTATGTTGCGTCTTGACATCCACCCCTGCGGTCGGTTCATCAAGTATCAACAGCATGGGATTACTAATCAGAGCGCGTGCCAAAAACACTCTCTGTTGCTGACCTCCCGAAAGTGCCCGGATATGTCGCTTTGAATACTCCCCCAAGCCCAATCTTTCCAGGAGAACCTGGGCATCCTTTTTATCCTTCTTGCTCGGCCAGGGGAGAAAACCCATGGTCATACAGCGTCCCATGAGCACCACCTCTTCAACCGTGACCGGAAAATCCCAATCCACCGTTTCAACCTGGGGGACGTAACCAATCCGCACTTTCTTATTCCCGTACACCGGGTAACCGTTTACCAGGACTTCGCCCGACAAGGGCGGCAAAATTCCCAAAATTGTTTTTAATAGCGTCGTTTTCCCCGACCCCGTCGGCCCGACAATTCCGACAAATTCGCCCTGGGGTATGGAAAGATTAACCGGCCTGAAAACATGGGTTCGATGATACCCACCCACGGCCTCCCTTAATTCAATATAGGATTCCATGACTTATCTTTTTTCCTGAATGATATTCGAGGGATCCATTTTCTTGAGGGAATCGATTCTTCCGCCTAACGGATTGGAGATATTCTTCATATTTTCAATCATCATGCCGATATAAGTATGTTCGCGAGTTCCCGGTTCACCCGGAAGATCATCATCCCGAAGCGTACTGACATATTTTACGCCTCCTTCCCGGCCGATCTGATCCAAGACCTTGCTCGGAAATACTTCAGAACCAAAAATAGCCGGTACCCGGAGCTTTTTCAACTGGTCGATCAGGGAAGCGATATCCCGGGCAGACGGTTCAGAAAAACTGGATGGCTGAACTGCACCGATGACGGTATACCCGTACCGCCCGGCAAAATACGGCCAGGAGTCGTGGTAGGTGACCAATTTCCGGTTTTCCTTTGGAATGGTTCCGGTTACTTCAAATATTATTTGGTCAAGCAGCTTCAGCTTGACCAGAAATGACCTGGCGTTCTCAACATAATTCTCCTGATGAGTCGGATCTTGCCTGATTAACTCATCCCGAATCTCTTCGACATATTTCATGGCATATTCCACATTCAACCAGAGATGGGGATTTGGATCGCCATGTTCTTTGGGAAAACTGAAATCATAGATCCACTCTTTTTGGGTAATGACACGGTCTCCCAATTTCACCACCTCGGATTTCTTCTTTCTCTGCGAGGCAATCAATTTTTCTGTGGGTGTCTCCAGGTTCAATCCATTGAGAATAAAAAGATCTCCTGCGGCAATCCATTTGATATCAGAAGGAGATGGCTCGAAAGTGTGGGAATCGGTCCCTTCAGGGACCATTCCATGAAGCTCAATCGCGTTCCCTCCGACATTGTATATCAAGTTGGTTATCGGAGCGACGGTCGTGACGACATTTAATTTGCCATTGGCCGCAATTAGGGCGTGTGGTCTTATCCCGATTAACAGGAAAAAGGAGACTAAAACTAAGATTCGCAACAAGGGTCGGATCATCTTCTCGTTTCCAAAAAAAAACCATGAAGGAATGCGGAATATTGTATAATCTATATTATACAATATGTTTGACCTTCATGGTCTCTGTTAATTTTAATTTAAACCGAAGGGCCTATATGGCTCTTCCAGTTGATTAATTCGATTTGACTAGCTTTTCAAGAATGATTTTGTGTTCAACGAGACGAATCTCCTTGATTCTTCCTGAAAAGACCTTCTGCTCCCCCAAAACATTTTCAAGATAGATCTTTCCCCCTTCTTTGGGTTCCAGAACATTGACACTTTCAAGAAAAAGTTCCTCATTACCTTCTTTGACCATATAGGCATTGGCTTCACACATTTTATTCCCGACCTCTATCCTGCTTTTCGCGAATCTGGTTAAACTTAAAGTTTAAAATGAACAATTCTGAACCCGTGACTTCATGGTATCGAAACGGAAAAAATAAGTCAAGCAGGATTGCCTTTGCGCCTCAATTCCCCTCGTTGAGAAGGAGTTCAAGCTCCCCCCCGGGGGAAACGTCCGACAATGCCCCCTCCTGCGACACGATCGGCTCGTTCCCTATCGCCGCATCCGGAGGCGTATCGATAAATACGGGTTCTGAAATCGGGAAAACGGTCTCTTTGAATTCTTTCAAGGTGGGAAGTCCTGACAGGTTGTTCAACCCGAAATACTCGAGAAACTCTTTCGTGGTTCCATAAAGCATCGGCTTGCCCGGCATCTCTTTTCGACCCACAATCTTGACCAATCTTCTTTCCAGAAGGGTTCGAATGACGCCACCTGAATCGACGCCCCGGATGGATTCAACCTCTGACCGGATAATCGGCTGTTTATACGCAATGATCGCCAGGGTCTCGAGACCTGGCTTTGAAAGTCTGCCGGTGGTCTTGACGGTCAGAAATTTCTTGACCCAGGGAGAATTTTCAGAAAGAGTCAGCATTTGATAGCCTCCGGCAATTTCGACCACTTGCAATCCGTGGTTCTCGGACCTGAAATGGCTGATCAGATCGTTTACCGCCTGGATGACTGTCTTCTTTTCGGCTCCGGTCACCTCTCTGATTTTTTCAACAGGCACCGGCTCCGTCGCCACAAAGAGAATAGATTCAATAATCTGTTTGAGCTCATGGATTTCCATTTTCTGTCTCCTCCAAATCTTTGTTGGACCCCAATTTTCTGACACGAATTACTCCAAATTCTTCGATCTGCTGGATATTCACGAGGCGTAACCGGCACAATTCAAGCAGGGCAAGGAAAGTGACCACTACCATGCCCCGGGTGGTATCGCCAAGAAAAAGTTCAAAAAAAGTCGCACTCTCCTTCCCTTCCAGAAATTCGAGAAGATCGTTAATCTTATCCGTCACCGAAAGGGTATCTTGGGTTACTTCCAGCCAATTTTTCTCTGGCAGCCGTTCAATGACCTTTTGAAGCGCTTCAACCAGATCAAACAGGTTTAAATCGGTAAAACAAAACTCTTCGTTGACCGGCTCCGAATCGAGTGCCGTCGGTCTTCTGTAAACCTCCATCCAGATGGATTCGCGTTCTTCCAGATTCAGACTTGCCTCCTTGAATTTTTTGTATTCCAGAAGCCGCGAGACCAACTCGTCGCGGGGATCTTCTTCCTCCTCTTCGGGACCTTTTTCTTCAGGGGGGAGAAGTGTTTTCGATTTAATATAGACCAGCGTGGCCGCCATCACGAGAAAATCTCCTGCGATATTTAAATTCAGTGTCTGCATGAGTTCCAGATATTCAATATATTGCCGGGTAATCAAAGCAATGGGGATATCGTAAATATTAATCTGATGTTTCTTGATCAAATGGAGGAGGAGGTCAAGCGGCCCTTCAAAAACATCGAGCTTGATGGAATAGCAGTCATTCTCCTGATTCTCTGTCTTGATTTCATCCATGGGCCGAAGTTTCTCCTGTTTCCACGGATTTATAACAGAAAATTTAGATAAAATCAATGCTTCAGTACTATATATCGTGTTTTTTCTGAATGAGGCGCTATATGATGTGTTTAGGGAGAATGGGATTCTAGTTAAGCTTCATCGTTTCCCGGACCTTTAAAAGCGTCTGATTCGCTTCAAGAGAGGCGGCTTTTGAGCCCTTGTCCAGCAATTCCAGAATGCCGCTCTTGTCCTGAAGAAGCGATGCTCTCTTTTCCCGGACCGGATTCATGGCTGTTTTTAAGGATTCGTTGAGAACCCCCTTGCATTCGATACAGCCGATCCCTGCCGTTCGGCATCCTTCGGCCAGATAAGGAAGTTTTGCGGCAGGGGTAAATATTTTGTGCAGATCAAAAACCGGACAGAGATCAGGATTACCTTTATCCGTTCTTCTTTTTCTTGCCGGATCGGTCATCATGGTCCGGAGTTTTTCCCAAACCTCCTCTTCGGAATCAGATAAATAGACTGCATTCTGGTAGCTCTTGCTCATCTTTCTCCCGTCCAGTCCAGGGACTTTGGGGAATTTTGTCAAGAGATGTATCGGTTCGGGAAAAAGATCGCTTTTATAAAGAACATTGAAACGTCTCGCAATTTCCCGGGTCAGTTCAAGATGAGGAAGCTGATCCACACCGACTGGAACCAGATCCGCTCGATAGATCAGAATATCGGCGGCCTGCAAGACGGGATATCCCAGGAAACCATAGGTCGAAAGATCTTTCTCCTTCAGCTCCGTCTGCTGGTCCTTATAAGTGGGAACCCGCTCAAGCCATGACACTGGCGTGAGCATCGAAAGAAGGAGATGCAATTCCGCGTGTTCTTTTACTTTGGATTGGAGAAAAACGGTGGATTTCTCAGGATCAATTCCGGATGCGAACCAGTCCACCGCCATCTGAAAGGTGTTTTCGCGGAGATTCCCGGTATCTTCAAAATTGGTTGAAAGAGCATGCCAGTCGGCAATAAAGAAGAAGGATTGATATTCGATCTGAAGCTTTTTCCAGTTCTCGAGGGCACCCACCCAATTCCCGAGATGCATCTTGCCACTCGGCTGCATGCCACTCAATACCCTTTTTTTCCCGATCCTGGTCATCAATCTTGTCCCATCTTTTTGGCGGCCATACTTTAAACCATGAACGGGTTGATGCCGATGATGATTTTAGAAATCACCAGCATTGTTTGAAACACAAGCGTCGACATAATTCCCAAAGGATTCAAATATATCAACAAAATGACGATAAAAATGCCGAAAGGTTCGAGCTGACTCAGCCAGGTTGAAAACCGGTAAGGGAGAAGTCCGACCATCACTCGTCCTCCATCCAGGGGGGGAATCGGAATCATATTGAACACGGCAAGAAGAACGTTCCATTTCACAGCGGCAATCAGCATCAGACTGAGGGGCACCATGAAAACCAAATCGATTTGGGATAGCGAGGTCAAATGTCTGGAAGAATGAATATAAGAGAAAATCTCCGGATGAAGTCCCGTGATGAACCGGAATAGAATGCCCGACAAGACGGCCAGACCCAGATTCACCCCAGGTCCTGCGGCCGCAACAAGGATCATGTCTCTTTTTGGATTCCTCAGATTGGCAAAATTAACAGGAACCGGTTTCGCCCCGCCAAAAATAAAATGGCCCCCTGAAAGAATCATCGTCGCGATAGGAAAGACAATCGTCATCACCGGGTCAATGTGGGGAATCGGATTAAAAGTGAGTCTCCCTTGAAGCCGGGCAGTCGGATCGCCGAGCTTATCCGCAACCCAGCCATGCGCTGATTCATGGAGGGTAATGGCGAAGAGTATCGGTATTGCGGAAACGGCGATTTGGGCAAATATCGGATAGTAGGCCTCCATCCGTTATGATTCTCGAACCATTACCAATACTTCATCCGGATTGATCTTATCTCCTTCACTGACAAAAATTTCTTTGACGACACCTTGAATTGCAGTATGAACTTCATTCTCCATCTTCATCGCCTCAACGATGAGTATCGTCTCTCCGGCGCGAACCTTGTCTCCCACTTTCACTTTAACCTTCATGACCGTTCCGGGCATCGCCGCGGTGATATCTCCCTGATGGGTTGCCTTGGGTCGTGTCGATCTTCCACCGACCTTTTTATCGATCCGCCCTTCTTCACTTGGAACAATCTCCATCAGCGATTCGACCATAACCTCTTCCAACTGATCGTCGAGATAGAGAAAATAAGGCCTTCCTCCTTCTCCTTGATGCCCCATGCCACCGACTTTGACATGATAAGTCTCTCCATGCACCTTGATATTAAATTCGCTCGGCGTCAAGAGAGGAACAGTCGGAGGGGCTTCCTCATTTTTTACCGGTTCGGGAAGCGGCCGGTTGATTTCCCCTTTTTCCCTCAATTCAAAAAATTCCAGGGCGATTTTCGGAAAAAGCGTGTAACTGACCAGGTCCTCGATCGATCTGATTTTATCCTTCAATTCCTGCTGGTTCTTTTCGAGCTCCGGCTCAAGCATATCTGCAGGTCTTCCTTCGATGATTTCGTCATTTCCAACCGCTCTTTTTCTCACCTCTTCGTTAATCGGCGCAGGAGGCTTTCCGTAGAGCCCTTTAAGATAATTGCGGGTTTCTGTTGTAATGACTTTGTATCTTTCTCCGGTCAGAACATTGAGTGTCGCCTGGGTGCCGACGATCTGGCTTGACGGTGTGACCAATGGAGGATATCCAAGATCTTCCCGAACTTTCGGAACCTCTTCCAATACCTCCTTCATCCTTCCCAGCGCTTTCTGCTCATTAAGCTGGGACGCAAGGTTTGAAGTCATGCCTCCCGGAATCTGATAAATAAGAACATTCGGGTCGACACCGGTAAACTCTGACTCGAATTGCCTGTATTTCTTCCGAACCTCTTTAAAATACTCCGCAATCTCTGCCAAAAGCTTTAAGTCCAAACCCGGGTCATACGGACCCCCTTTCAATACATTCAGAAAGACCTCTGTCGGAGGTTGAGAAGTCCCGTTGGCGAGTGAAGATATTGCCCCGTCAATGATGTCAATACCCCCTTCGATCGCTTTTAAATTGGTCGATACCGCCATCCCGCTGGTATCATGGGTATGAAGATGAAGAGGAACTGTAGTCGCTTTCTTAATCTTTTCGACCAGCTGTTGAGCAATGTAAGGAGAAAGTATTCCAGCCATATCCTTGATACAAATGGTATCGGAACCCATATCTTCAAGACGTCTTGCCATATCAACGAACGTATCCGTATCGTGAACCGGACTGACCGTATAGCAGAGTGTCCCTTCGACTTTCCCCCCGTACTTCGTCACCGCTTTAATTGCCGTTTTGATATTTCTAAAATCGTTCAGCGCGTCGAAAATCCGAAGAATCTGGATGCCGTTTCCAATCGCCAGTTCGACAAATTTTTCAACGACGTCATCAGCGTAGTTCCGGTAACCAACCACATTTTGGCCTCGTAATAACATCTGAAAAGGCGTTTTGGGCATGACGGCCTTCAACTTTCGGATTCTTTCCCACGGATCTTCCCTAAGATACCTCAACATCGCGTCGAATGTAGCTCCTCCCCACATCTCGACAGACCAATACCCGATTTCGTCAATTTTGGGAGCAATCGGAAGCATATCGTCCGTTCTTAACCGCGTGGCGATTAGCGATTGATGGGCATCGCGAAGCGTGGTATCCGTAATTTTTACGGGCCTTTTCACGATTTTCTTTGGATGGGTTGAATTCAAATCAGTTCCATTTCTTAACGTTGAATCACCTGGTGACTCATCCTGGAGTGGGCGACAACCGCCGCTGAGATTGCCAGGACAAGGTCTCTACGGTCCTCTTCCTTGCCATAGACCAGGCGGTCAAAATTATTCTGGATATAATTGGTGTCAAACTCTTTATTCCTAAAGGCCTCGTCCAGCATGATTTTCTTGTACAGCGGGATCGTAGTCTTCACACCCCGAATGACATATTCATCGAGTGAGCGGTACATTCTGTCGACCGTTTCTTCCCAATTTCTCCCTTTGACCGTCAATTTTGCCAAGAGCGAGTCATAATACGGCGGGACCGTATACCCCCGATAGACATTCCCGTCAATCCGAACACCGAATCCGCCCGGAGAATAGTAGGCGGTAATCTTGCCCGGAGTCGCCATGAAATTCTTCATCGGATCTTCGCAATTGATACGGCATTCCATCGCATAACCTTGAATCTTGATATCTTCCTGCTGATAGGATAGCGGCCTCCCTGCGGCCAATTTGATCATCTCCTTAACAATATCGATACCCGTCACCTCCTCCGTGACAGTATGTTCCACCTGGAGACGCGTGTTCATCTCGAGAAAATAATATTGATTCTGGGCATCGACCAGAAATTCAACTGTTCCCGCGGTCACATATTTTGAAGCCTTTGCCGCTTTGATCGCTGTTTCTCCCATCTTCTGCCTCATCCCTTCCGTCAGGAAGAGCGAGGGAGCAATTTCAATTAATTTCTGGTGGCGTCTCTGAATGGAGCAGTCCCTTTCTCCCAGGTGAATCACTTTTCCAAAACGGTCAGCCAGGATCTGGATTTCGATATGTTTGGGAGATTCAAAATATTTTTCAAGGTAAATTTCAGAGCTCCCAAATGCCGCCTGGGATTCGAGTTGAATAATCGGAAAAAACTTTTCTAAATCTTCTGCGTTTCGGCAGATCCGGAGACCCCTTCCTCCACCCCCGTTGGAGGCCTTGAGAATAACAGGAAAACCGATCTCTTTTGCGGCTTTTAAAGATGCCTCGACACTTTGGAGCGGTTCAAGAATACCGGGTACCATGGGAATCCCGACTTCTTTCATCATTAACCGGGCTTGAATTTTGTTACCCATCTGACGGATCGTTTCAGCACTCGGACCGATGAAAGTAATGCCGTTTTCGACACAGGCCTGGGCAAAATCTGGATTTTCTGCCAGAAATCCATATCCCGGGTGAATCGCGTCGACCCCTTTCTGTTTTGCAAGTTCGATGATGCGATAAATATTAAGATACCCTGCAATCGGTCCCGGACCCACAAGACAAGCTTCATCGGCTTTCTTGACATAGAGCGTTGTCGCATCAACCTCCGAATGAATGGCGACTGTCGGAATTTTCAACTCTTTACAGGCACGGATTATCCGAAGAGCAATTTCTCCACGGTTGGCAATGAGGATTTTCTTAAATAGCGGCGGTTTCATCATGTTTTCAATTGAGAATGTTCAAAATGAACCAGATTCAAGGCCGCAGGAGCAAGGCGACGGAGGCGTAAATCACCCTATACGTTGACGAAGCTGAGCGACGAGAACGAAGAAAATGGCCTGTTATCAACATTCTATTTAGTTGATCTGATGTAACTTACCATTTTTAATCTGTAGGATAAAGGGCTTTTTTTCCGCTTCTCCGGACGAAGAGAATCGAATCGTTCCTGCAGCGCCGTCATAAGGATTCAGTCCCAAAAGCGCGCTTCTGACTTCTGCCCCGGTTGTCGCGCCATTCTTTTTTGCCTGAAGGATCATATTCATCGCATCATAGCTTTGCGCGGAGAAAATGGTTGGGTCGTTTTGAAACGTTTTTCGATAACGGGCGACAAATTGAGTTGTCACCGGAGAGGCTGCATCGATAAAGAAACCGTCTGAAAAAACGGCTCCATCCAGATATTTTCCGCCGGCTTTCAAGAATTCTGCCGAATCCCAGCCGTTTGAACCATAGAGCGCGACCCCCTTGATGTCGAAAAAAGCCAACTGGGAAGGGATGAGCCCTGCGTTCAGACCTTCTCCTGGAATGAAAATGGAGTCGAATCCGGGCGTATAATCTCTTTTTACTTTATGTTTAAAATCTTTTTCTTCAATTTTCTCTCCTTCAATTCCGTATTTTGACAAATCGACTTTAATGATCTTTTTGATCTCTGCGGAAAAATCAGACGATTCGGGCGGGTAAAATTCCTGGGCGATCACTTCACCCCCAAGCCGGGTTGTTTCCTCAATAAATCCTCGGGATAATTCCTCTCCGTAACCGTTCTTGGGATAAAAGACAACGACTCTTTTCATTCCTCCCCGTGTCATGGCGTAGTCCGCTAATTCTCTTGCCTGTGCAGGGATTGTCAACCCGTTCCTGAAGAGATACCTGGAACGGGAGGTGATTCCAGCACGGATCGCTGTCGGCGTGATAAAAGGGAGGGCGTAAGTTTCGGCTAATCCGCCGACACTTTCAAAGTCTTTGCTGAAAAGAGGGCCAATGATCGCCTTGGGAGAATACTCCTTAATAAAAGTCTCGGTTTCGCCCGATATCTTTCCTCCCGGACCGGTGGTCTCTTTAAATGCAATTCCAATCGTATTGTCATTCGTTGCCCGCTCGTATTCCCAAAGGGCCAGATTGGCCCCATTGATGACCTGTTCTGTAACCTCTTCCGCCTGTTTCGCAGAAGGGACAATTGCACCAACCACAAATTTATGTTTTTTAATCAGCTCGGTAACAAGCTTCAGCCTCTGTTTCAGACTCTCGCCACTCTCATTCTTTGGGAAAAGATCGAGAAATCGTTTTGCTGTTTTTTCAAAATGAAACGTGTCTTTCTCCTGGTCATACAGGAAACTCAATTGCAAATAAGCCGTGTCCGCCGGAAAATTCCTGCCGTATCTTGCCGCCAATTTCCAAAGCGTTTTTTTATCCATTTTGGTTTGAATCAGCGCCACGACCCGTTTGTTCACCTGCTCAAGATCTGTCGAGACGGTAACCCATTTGCTCTTTTGAATCAAAAAATCCGTTGCCTGAAACCAATCTTCCTGTCGAGTGGTAATTTCAATTAATTTATCGAAGATTTCGATTAATTTCTGAGGCTCTTTGACCTGATCCAGCATTTCCTCGTATAGCGGTTTTGCCTGATCCAGTTCCCCCAGGTCAAAGGTCACGTTCGCAAACTGCGCGGAAGCCTGCGAAAAGTACGTGGATGCCTTATATTTGTTGATAATTTCCCGATAGGCCTCTCTGGCTTCAGGAAGGTGATTTTTCTTGTATTGCGACTCCCCGAGCCAAAAAAAAGCTTGATCTTTGATCAGCGAATCGGGATATTTAGAGATAAATTCTGTCACCTGAGAGAGGGCTCCGTCCAGGTCTCCGGCGGAAAAAGCGTTATAGACACTGTTTAATGCCGCTTTTTCCTCTAATTCTGAAGCCCATGTTCCGCGGGAGCTGATCAGCAGAAAAAGAAAAACAATCAGATAAATCGAAAGGTTTGTTTTCATTGAAGATCGCCGGAAGTCATTCATGGGTCTGAAATATTTTCACTCTTGTTTGCAATTCAAGAAGAAATCGAATACCACCAAGGAATAGAAAACGAGCTAAAAAGCAAAGAAGCGTATAGTAAGATAATTCAATTACCGTTGTCAAATTGGGTTCGAAATGATCCTGACAAATCGATGCTAGAAACCCTTCAAGCCTTTCTGGATTTTAACCGGGTCGAAAAAGGACTTTCATCAAACACGCTCCAGGCTTATCGCCGTGATCTCTCCAAATTCATCCGGCATCTCGACAAGAAAAAAATTTCAGGACTCGACCGGGTCAGGAAAGAGAACCTTGTCGCTTTCTTAACTGAATCTAAACGAAGTGGATTGAACCCTTCCTCTCTAAACCGACTCCTCTCCTCGATGCGCATGTTTTTCAGGTATTTGCAGTTTGAAAAGTTGGTGGAGAGCGACCCGACACTTTTTATCGAATCCTCCAAGACCTGGTCGCGACTCCCCAAAGTGCTCTCGGTTGACGAGGTGGATAAACTGCTTGAACCGACCGCGAAAAAGGATCCCCTATCGGTTAGAAACTTGGCCATGATCGAACTCCTCTATGCAACGGGACTTCGGGTTTCTGAACTCATTTCCCTCAGGCTCAGCGCGGTATCCTTAAAGGAAGGGATTATTAGAACAGTCGGAAAAGGGGCAAAAGAAAGATGGATACCGATCGGTGAAATGGCTTCCGAAAAGTTAAACAATTACATAAATTTAATTAGGCCAACTCTTTTAAAAAACAGGCATTCTGAGTTTTTATTCTTGAACCATTCCGGAAATGGACTCAGCCGGCAGGCCTTTTGGTATTTATTGAAGAAAAGGGCTGCGGAAGCAGGAATAAAAGTGACATTTTCTCCGCATACCCTCCGGCATTCCTTTGCCACTCACCTCCTTGAAAGGGGAGCTGATCTCCGATCGGTCCAATCCCTGCTCGGACACGCCAATATTTCAACCACGCAGATTTATACCCATATAACCAGGGAGCGACTAAAAAAAATCCATCAGCAGTTCCATCCCCGAGGATAATTGAAGAAAATTCCTGTTTCTGGCATGGTCAATATCATGGGAGACTGCCCGGTGAGAGCATGTGGATAAATCAAGCTATTGTGTCAAGTAAATTTATTGTCAAGATATGGTGGGTTCTTTAAACACGGTGGAGGTCATGAACAATATGATTGTAAGTAATTGATTTTATTTAAAAATAATCGCCTAATTTTTGGGCGCTTTGCTGAGAGGAGAGTCTGTATTGCGTATTATTGGTTTTGAGACGAGTTATCCACAATTCTTGTGGAAAGTCTCATAACCCGATCATATTTAAGGAAAATGGAGAGTACTTTGCGGCACGAGTGGAGCGAAGAGATTGCCCTTTGCCGAGAGGGCTGGAGCGCTCTTGACTAATAGGTCAGGAGGGATGTGATCGGATGCTTGCCTAATTTGGATCGGCCTTTTAGCTCCTTAAGTTCAATCAGAAAAGCGATTCCGAGAATTTTTCCGCCCAGTTTTTCAATCAGCTGGACCGTCGCACCGCAGGTTCCACCTGTGGCCAGGAGGTCATCAACAATCAGGACTTTTTCTCCATTTTCGATCGCGTCTTGATGGATTGAGAGGCCGTCGCTACCATATTCCAGGTCATACTTGACTTCAAAAGTTTCATGCGGAAGCTTTCCTGGTTTTCTTACTGGCACAAATCCAGCCCCTAAACGGTAAGCCACGGGAGCACCTAAAATGAAACCTCGAGATTCAATTCCTACAACCTTTTTAACGCCTTGATTCTGGAACGGTTCTGCCATCTGATCGAGTGCCTGAATATAAGCGGGGCCATCCTTAAGCAGAGTGGTCACGTCATAGAAATAGATCCCCTTCTTAGGATAGTCCGGAATGCCTCTGATCTTGCTTTTCAAGTCTATGGGAGTCTTTTTAGGCTTCACTATAGAATTTCTTCCGGTTTGATGGATCGGCTGCCGATCATTTCCCTTATCTTGGTTAAAGCTCCGCTTTCGATCTGCCTCACCCGTTCTCTCGTCAATCCAAAATAAACACCGATCTCCTCCAGCGTTTGGGGATTTCCCCCATCCAAACCAAATCGAAGCGTCAAAACCTGTCTTTCCGTATCCTTGAGGTGGCTAATCCATTGCATCACATCTTCCCGGCGCTTGACCCCCTCCGCCCTTTTGTAAGGCGAAACCTGACCTCCGTCTTCAATGACATCTTTTAAAGTCGTCTCATTGGCAAAACTGATCGGGCTATCGAGAGAATAGGTCTTGCGGATAACCTGCCGGATATCCACAACCTCATCGGTTGGAATTCCCATTCTATGGGAAATCTCCTGCGGAATCGGGTCGCGATCGAGTTCCTGTACCAGTTCTTCAACCACATTCAGATAGTAATTCACTCTTTCCACAACATGAACGGGGAGACGAATCAGCTTGACCTGATTAATGATGGCTCTTTCTATTGACTGTTTGATCCACCAGGAGGCATAGGTGCTGAACTTGAATCCTCTTCGATATTCAAATTTTTCGACCGCCTTAATCAGACCGATATTTCCTTCTTCTATGATATCGGCAAAAGGCATTCCCCGGTTCATATATTTTTTTCCAATACTGACCACCAGCCTTAAATTCGATTCGATCATTCTGGCACGTGCTTGTTCGTCCCCTTTTTCAATTTTTTTGGCCAGGGACTGCTCTTCATCAAACGTCAGAAGGGAGGCTTTTCGGATATCTTTGAGATAACTCTTCATGGCATCCATCCCGCCAGAATAGTCTTTTTCACGCTCCTCTTCCGCGATCGCTTCCCCTTCGAAAATCACCTCTCCTTCCGGAATTGTGACCCCCTCTTCCAGGTTTTCTCCAATTTCAGGAGTGCGGTCTTTATTGTCCCATTCTTCAGCCATGTATACCTCGAATCAGGTTTGTGAAAAAGGTCATCTGTTGCGTTCTCGTTTCTCGAACTTCTTCAACGTACCGAATGAGTACGCCTCCGTCGTTCTCAAAACTGCGGCCTTACAGATGAGACTTTTTGACAAACCTGCCTAGACAAAAAAATGTGAAAACGCAGAACTGGCTTTGCCAGTTCAAGCGCGGGATTGGGGCATTGAGCGAGTCTCGCGAAGGCCCCAAAATAGAGTCGGGGCGAAAGGATTTGAACCTTCGACCCCTCCGTCCCGAACGGAGTGCGCTACCGGTCTGCGCCACGCCCCGAAATCAATCGAAAATCTATTTTTAACCTACCAGTTTTACCGTTAAAAGTCAACGTAAGGGGCGAACGGATGAATAATCGGGCCTATTTCGGCCTGCTTGACATTCTGTTCTCCGTCCCGTTGATTAATCTCTTGATGTTGGCGATATGTTTATAATAAATCATCAACATCAAAAGAAAGGAAAATGGGAGATATTGCGGGTATCCTGTTAAAAAGAGCGTGACGGGAAGAAAGGTGAATGAAATCAGTCCTGCAAGAGATGAGAATTTCCACGTGAAGTAAACAGCGTTCCAGATAAAAAAGGTAATGACGGCAACCAGGGGAGATATGCCAAGAATGACTCCGAATCCCGTCGCTATTCCTTTTCCTCCTTTAAAAACAAGGTAAATCGAGAAAGTATGGCCCAATACGGCAAATAATGCAACCAGGGAAATCCAATTTGGATCGGAAGTGAATTGACGGATGAGGAGAACTGGTACCGTGCCTTTCAGTGTATCGAGCGTCAGTGTCATAAACGCGGCCTTTTTCCCAACGACTCTCATCACATTGGTGAACCCGATTCCTCCGCTCCCTCCTTTTCTCGGGTCAATCTTCCAAAACGATTTGGAAACAATCACACCAAAAGGAATTCCTCCCATGAGGAAGGCTACAACAACCATCAGGATCCCTGCCATCGAAAAACTCGCACCCACAATTCATTCCTATTTATATGCCGCTCTGGCGTAATTGATAAAATATTGAAACCCGGAAAATATCGATAAAAAAAGCGCAATCCAAAGGAAGAAAATTCCCCAAAACTGAAAATCAAGGGGAAAGGTGAGATTCCAAAGGAGCAGCGCCAGTGCCGTAATCTGCGCTCCCATCTTGTATTTTCCCCATCGATCCGCGGGAATGATAACGCCCTCCAGCGACGCAACGGCACGCAATCCGGTCACAGCCATCTCCCGTCCAACAAGAATGATGACCATCCAGACTGGAATTCTTTGAAAATAAACCAGCAGGAGAAGGGCCGAAATGACAAGGAGTTTATCCGCGATTGGATCCATTAATTTTCCGAACTGGGTAATTTCTCCTCTTTTGCGTGCCAGATAACCATCCAGGAAATCTGTTAAGGCCGCTAACAAAAATGCCACCGTGGCTAAAAAAGAGCGTAAAGGTGTCGGCTCGGAATAGATCATCACAAACAAGGGTATGAGAGCAATCCGAAGAAGGGTTAAAAGATTAGGAAGATTCATGAAGGGAACCTGGATCAGAAGTTTGCCAGCGGTTATGCATCCAGACCCATTGATCGGGATGTTTTCGAATTTTCTCTTCTATCGCTTTTGTAAAGAGTGCGGTATTGTCATAAATGTCCTGCTTCAAGTCCGTGCTTCGGACCAGTTCAAGAGGACCTTCGAGAACCACTTTATGCCGATTATCCTCATCCCGGTTGATAAATCCGAGAATAACCGCTGCGCCGCTCTTCAGTGCGAGAGAGGCCGCTCCTGAGGGAGTAAATGCCTTTCGATTGAAAAATTCGACAAAGACGCCTTCCGCATCAATATCCTGATCGATCAGGAGACCCAGAATTTGATTGTTTTTAAGCGCTGAAAGGATCCTTCTCGGCCCTCTTTCCCCTCCCCTTGTGATCGTTTGAACTCCGTGTAACAAACGATACCTGCTCATCATTCGGTCAAGTCTGGCATCATAAAGAGGGGCCGCAATGACCTGGGTAGGATATCCTTTAATAGCAAGCGTGATGCCCATCAGCTCCCAGTTGCCAAAGTGGGCGGTTACAAATACAATTCCCTTTTTGCGAGAAAAAGCCCTTTTTAGATTTTCCTCCCCTTCGAGGGTCACAAATCGATCAATATTCCCGGAATGAATCTGACTGAACTTCAATACTTCAACGAGGGATTTGCCAAGATTTTCGAAACTTTTGGATAGAATCTCCCTCTTTTGGAGTGCGGTAAATTCGTCGTGAAACGCAAGGGTAAAATTGCGCTCTGCCTTATCCCTTTCTCTTTTCAGATACCGAAAGGCGGCTCTTCCCAGGTAACCTCCTCCTGCAAGAGCCCAATCCCAGGGCAACAGCAGAAGAATGACCGATGTCATCCTGAGGGCGACGACAATTATCGATCGAATCACTTTTTGCTTCATCCTATTTGGGGCCTTCGCATCATTCGCTCAAAGGTCCTGGGCGCTCGCAGGCTCGCACCCTCATTTTAAGAAACCCACCGGTTTTGCCTTATGATGTCCCGTCCGGGCCGACAAAATAAAATCGACGGCTTCTCGTACCGCCCCTGCTCCCCCTGGCCTCTTGGTCACCCAATCGACCTGATCTTTCACTTCATCCACACCATTCGGGACCGAAAGTGAGAACCCGACCCGCTTTAACAACGGGAGGTCAGGGAGATCATCTCCCATATAGGCGACTTCGCTCTCCTTCAATCCCAATTTCTTTATGATCTTCTCAAATTGTTCGACCTTATCGGATATTCCCAGATGACATTCCTCCATGAGAAGTTCTTTCGCCCTGATCTCGGCCGCTTTCGATTTTCTTCCTGAAAGGAGTCCGGTCTTAATTCCCGCCTCACGTAACATTTTTATTGCATGCCCGTCTTGAATATGAAAAGACTTGAGCTCCTTTCCATTTTCGTCGTAGTAAAGCTTTCCATCGGTCAATACGCCATCCACATCCATGAGGAGCAGGCGTACCTGTTTCGCCTTCTTAATCAATTCCTGTTTCAAGTCTTAAGGCCTCCTAACCGACAAGAAGGCTGCGTCTACAAGGCCGCAGGAAAGTGGCCACCGGAATGTACTAAATTCGTACATGAGGGCGAAAAATGCCCCGAATAAGTGGCATTGTGCCTTGAGCGCCGCCGAGTCCGTGAGGTGGCCGGGCCTGCCCGAATGACGAGAACACAGTAGATGACCCTTAATGTCGGTTAAAATTAGACCACTCCGATCTTTAATAGATCATGCAGATGCACCACCCCCGCCAACTGATCTTTTTCGTTAAGAACCGGCAGAACAGTGATCGCGTGTTTTTCCATGATCTGAATAGCCTTGGCTGCCAATTCATTCTCCTGAATGACTTTGGGATGATGGCTCATCACTTCCCGCGCTTTTTTTTCAAATATCTTCTCCTCTTTTTCCAGGAGTCGCCTGAGATCTCCGTCCGTAATCACGCCAGTCAATTGACCTGAAGCATTGGTGACTGTCGTCATACCCATTTTCTTGCGGGTCATTTCAAAGAGGGCTTCCTTTAAAGATGAGCCTTCCTGAACAATGGGTATTTGAGGCATCAGATGCATCACTTCTTTTACCCGTACCAGGAGTCTTTTCCCCAGGTTTCCTCCAGGATGTAAAAAGGCAAAGTCCTCTTCCTTAATTCCTCTCAGTTCAAAAAGCGCCACAGCTAATGCGTCTCCCATCGCAAGCGTAGCGGTCGTACTCGACGTGGGAACGATCCCCATAGCACCCGCCTCCTCGATGACACTCACATCGAGTGTCACGTCACTTTCCCTCGCAAGTGTTGAACGGAGATTTCCGGTCATGGCAATCAAAGACAATCCTAAACGTTTGATGGAAGGAAGGATCTTAAGGAGTTCTTCCGTTTCGCCGCTATTGGAAATCGCCAGAATTACATCTCCCCTGGAAATCATTCCGATATCACCGTGAAGACCTTCTGCAGGATGGAGATAAAATGAGGGAGCTCCCGTACTGGCAAGGGTTGCAGAAATCTTTCTCCCGATGATCCCTGATTTTCCCATCCCGGTGACGACGACTCTGCCTTCGCATTGCTCTAGGAGTTTCACCGCATCGACAAATCGCTGGTCAATATGAGGTAATAAACGATTGAGGGCGCTTATTTCTGTCTTTAAAACTTTTATTCCCGTCTGAATGATATCCATACGCGCTCTTTTATATTTTCTATTTTAAAGCCAATTCGATCCGTCTGACTTGTGACAGGAGCTGATCAAGTTGAAGCGGAGTAATCATATTCGGACCGTCCGACGGCGCGTGGTCAGGATCTGGATGAACTTCAAGGAAGAGACCGTCACAGCCGGCAGCAACCGCAGCTCTTACCAGCGGGGCTACAAATTCCCGTTGTCCGGAAGAAGTCGTCCCCCCTCCACCGGGCAATTGGACAGAATGGGTACCGTCAAAGACAACCGGGTAACCAAAACCCCTCATGATCGGAAGCGCCCTCAAATCGCTCACCAGATTATTATAACCAAAACTTGCGCCTCTTTCCGTAAGCATGAATCGCACACAATGAATCGATTCCATTTTCTCAACAATATTTTTGACATCCCACGGGGAAAGAAACTGACCCTTTTTAATATTCACAATACACCCTGTATCTGCTGCGGCAAAAAGAAGATCGGTTTGGCGGCAAAGAAACGCAGGAATCTGAAGAACATCCAGGACTTTAGCTCCCAATTTCACCTCTTCGATATTATGAACATCGGACAACACCGGAACACGCAGCTGATCCTTTATCTTCTGAAGGATCTCGAGCCCTTTACCAATGCCTGGCCCCCTGACCGAGGCATGGGAGGAACGGTTTGCCTTGTCATAGGAAGACTTGAAGATGAGCGGAACCTGGTGTTTAGTACAGATCTCCTGAATACGCTTTGCCGTTTCCAGCATAAAGGACTCGTTCTCAATCACACAGGGTCCTGCAATCAAAAATATCGGATTCCCCCCTCCAAGAGACATGTGACCCAGAGAGACTGTTTTAGAAATCATGCACTCCCTTTCAGGTGGGTAAGAGCAGCTTTGATGAAGTCCTTAAATAAAGGATGAGGATCAAGGGGTCTTGACTTGAATTCAGGATGGAACTGGACACCGACATACCAGGGATGATTTTTTATTTCCACAATTTCGACAAGCCTTTGATCCGGTGAGACGCCGCTGATGACTAATCCTCCCTTTTGCAGCTGATCACGATACTGGTTATTCAATTCATATCGATGTCGATGCCGTTCCCGGATTTCAATTTTGTCGTACGATTGATAGGCTTTACTCTCCTTAAGCAAGATACAGGGATAGGAACCGAGCCGCATGGTCCCGCCTTTGTCAGTCAGTTCCTGTTGATCCGTCATGAGGGCGATCAGTTTATAAGGGGATTCCCGGTCAAATTCTGCGCTATTGGCTTTTTCCATTTTCAGGACATGCCTGCCAAACTCGATGACGGCGCACTGCATCCCAAGACAAATTCCAAAAAAAGGCCTCTTGTTTTCGCGTGCGTATTGAATTGTCGTAATTTTCCCCTCTATACCGCGATCGCCGAAGCCACCTGGAACGAGAATGCCATGAACAGAAGCAAGATATTGATCCGGCCCGTTTTTTTCAACTTCTTCTGCGTCAACCCATTTCACCTTTACCTTGGATCGGTTTGCAAGTCCTCCATGAACCAACGCCTCCAGAAGTGATTTATACGATTCTTTCAATTCAATATATTTGCCAACCAGCGCGATTTCAACCGTTTCATCCGGAGCTCGCAAAACCTGAACGATTTCTTTCCATTTCTCCAAATGAGCAGGCTGTCCCGTCAGGTGGAGTTTTTCAAGTATCATGTCGTCAAGCTTCTCGTTATTTAAATGCACTGGAACGGCATAGATCGTATCAACATCTTCCGCCGAAATGACTTCTTCTGGAAGAAGATTGCAAAAAAGAGCGATCTTTCTTTTGATATCGGCCGCAATAGGACGGTCCGTTCGACAAAGAAGAAGATCGGGTTGTATTCCGATCTCCCTCAGTTTATTGACGCTGTGTTGGGTGGGTTTTGTTTTGAGCTCGTCCGCCGTAGAAATATAGGGCACCAGGGTTAAATGAATATAGAGAACATTTTCCCTCCCCACATCAAAGGGAATTTGCCGGATTGCCTCAAGAAAAGGAAGCGACTCGATATCTCCGACTGTTCCTCCGATTTCGACAATCACGACATCGACTCCCCAGTCGACATTTCGGATGCATTTCTTTATCTCATCTGTGATGTGGGGCACGACTTGCACGGTTCCGCCCAGATAATCACCTCTTCGCTCCTTTCGAATAACGGTGTCATAGATCTTGCCGGTGGTAAAATTATTTCGTTTCAGCATGGTGACCGAAGTATACCGTTCGTAATGACCCAGATCCAGATCCGTCTCGGCACCATCATCGGTCACAAATACTTCTCCGTGCTGGTAGGGATTCATCGTTCCCGGGTCGACATTGATGTAAGGGTCGAGTTTCAAAAAGGTGACCTTTAATCCCCGAGCTTCCAGAATCGCTCCAATTGAAGCGGACGCCAACCCCTTTCCTAATGACGAAATTACCCCTCCGGTGACAAAGATAAATTTACCCATGATTCCCCTTGATTATTTTTTTGACCTCTTCCAGATCTTCCGGAGTATCTACCCTGAGAGAATCACCGGTCGTCTCCTTTACAAATATTCTGACTCCATGTTCCATCGCTCTTAACTGCTCCAATTTTTCAAATTGCTCCAGTAAAGACTCCTCCCAGGTTGAATAACGTTTAAGAAGTTCTTTTCGATAAATATAAATTCCGAAATGACGGAAATAACTCTTGCCGGGGAAAGGTTGATTCTCTGATCGGTCTCGAAGAAACGGAATGGGCGCACGGGAAAAATAAAGAGCATATCCCTCCAGGTCGGTCACCACTTTAACGATATTCGGATTATTGAGATCTTTCCAGGAAGTGATCTCCCTTTTATACGTTGCCATTTGAATCGCCGTATTTTTAATAAACAGATCGATCAGGGGATCAAGAAAATCAGACTGAAGCAGGATTTCATCCCCTTGCACATTAATAAAGATCTCCCCGTCCAGACTTGCAACCACCTGTGAAAGGCGGTCAGTTCCGGTTTTCAAATTTGTCGAAGTCAAAATCGCGTTTCCGCCAAATGCTTCCACACTTTTCTGGATCCGGAGATCATCGGTTGCCACAATAACCCGATCGATTCGTTTCGACCGTGCAATCGATTGATAGCAATGGTAAATGAGAGGCTTCCCGCAAACCTCCGCAAGCGGCTTTCCGGAAAACCGTGACGATCCGTACCTTGCAGGAATAATGACCGTCACCTTATTCATCGGCAAATTCGCGGTCATTCCGATTGATTCAGTTCGGAAATCAATCGCTCGGGATCTACCGTTGCCGTTCCAACGACTCCCACTACGATCCCGGCGGCATGATTCGCCAGACAAGCGGCCTCTTTTAAATCGGCTCCTGCCGACAACGCCAGGGCCAGGACGCTGACCACCGTATCTCCAGCGCCGGTCACATCATAGACATTCTGTGCGACGGCCGGAATATGCGTTACTTCACCACTTTCTTCGAATAAAGACATTCCTGACTCTCCCCGGGTGATGAGCACGGATTCACATTCCAGTTTTTCCCGAATCGTCCAACCCGCCTGAATAAGCGTTTTTTCATTTTCAATTTCGATCCCGGCTCCCTGGGAGGCTTCAAGATGATTGGGCGTGATGAGGGTGACCCCTTTATAATAGGAAAAATGGCTGATCTTCGGATCTACGATGATTTTTATTTTAAGTTCCCGGGCGCGATCAATGGCCGCCCTGACCAGATCTTCGGTGACCACTCCCTTGTCGTAATCCGAAATCACGAGACACTGGAATTCGTCAAGGCTTTTCTCTAACCAGGAGAGAAGTTTCTGCTGGCTTTTAGTGGAGATCTCTCCCTTTCTTTCATGATCAAACCGGACGACCTGCTGACTATGGGCAATAATTCTCGTTTTTCGGGTTGTCGGACGCCCTTCTTCCTCGACGACACCCTCCCCTCTCATTTTCATTTCTCTTAACCGCTGTTTGATCCAGCCTCCGGAGTCATCTTTTCCAATCGTTCCACCCAGTTCAGTCTGTCCTCCCAGAGAAAGAATATTATGGCAGACATTCGCGGCGCCGCCCAGTAACATGCTTTCCGATGTCACGTTGACGACAGGAACCGGCGCCTCCGGAGAGATCCGTTTTACGGTACCCCAAATATAATGATCCAGCATCAGATCGCCCAACACCAGGACTTTGGATTGAGGGAACTTCCTGACATAATGGACCAGCGGGTTCACTTTTTTTCGCCTTCGATCAGCTGTCTTTTTCATTATCGCTCCAAACCTTCAGGAGAAATGCATACAAATCAAATATTCTCGATTAGTGAATTAATTTTCCAATCCTTCCGAATCGGACCCAGCCTTCCTTGCTATCCCAGGACCAGTAAATAAGTGACGCTCTCCCTTTAATCTTATTTTCACTGACAAACCCCCAGAACCGGCTGTCAAGACTCTGATCACGATTGTCTCCCATCATAAAATATTTACCTTCAGGGACCGTGATGGGGCCGAAATTATCCCTTTCAGGGATCATATTGGAATCGGTGTGAATGGTATAGGTTTCCTTAAGGAGCTCCCCATTAAGATAAAGGAGTTTATTCTTGACTTCAATCGTATCGCCCGGCTCTCCGATTAATCTCTTGATAAAATCGGTTTTTTCATCTCGTGGGTACTTGAAAACCACAACGTCGCCTCTTTTTGGAGACCAAGTATGAAATAGAATTGTATCTGAAAACGGGATTTTAACACCATAAATAAATTTCAAGACAAAAATATGATCCCCCACACTCAAAGTCGGGATCATCGATCCGGAAGGAATTTTAAATGCTTGTACCACAAATGTCATGACAATAAGTGCCAGAATGAAGGCGGTGGCAATCGCTTCCAGGTATTCTCTGATTATCGATTTCTTTTTTTTCTTTTCAACCATCATGACCTGATATCCCGTTTCTATATAAAATTATTCCTTGATTTTTAGTACCGCCAGAAAAGCTTCCTGGGGAATTTCAACTTTTCCAATCTGTTTCATTCTCTTTTTCCCTTCCTTCTGCTTTTCCCATAATTTCCTTTTCCTGGAAATGTCTCCTCCATAGCATTTCGCAGTGACATTCTTTTTCAGCGCCTTGACATTTTCCCTGGCCAGAATTTTACTTCCAATTGCCGCCTGTATTGCAATTTCAAACATCTGGCGGGGGATCAGTTCCTTGAGCTTTTCCGCAATTTGTTTGCCGCGCTGGGCCGATTTGGCCCGGTGCGACATAAACGAAAGCGCATCGACCGTCTCTCCGTTCAAGAGAATATCAATTTTGACCAGGTCAGATTCCCGGTAGCCAATTAATTCATAGTCAAACGACGCATAGCCCTTCGTCAGAGATTTTAATTTATCATGAAAATCGAGAATGATTTCATTCAGCGGCATCTCATAGGTCAGCAACACCCGTTTTCTGTCAATATATTTGAAATCCTTCTGATTGCCTCTTTTTTCCTGACAAAGCGTAATGAGGGAGCCCATATATTCCTCCGGCGTAATAATCGAAGCAACAATATACGGTTCTTCATATTTCTCAATTCTCTGAGGATCCGGCAATTTAGCGGGATTATCAATCAGCAAAATCTCCTGCTTGACCGTCGTAATCCGGTAAACCACGGTCGGGGCGGTGCTAATGAGACTCAGGTTATATTCGCGCTCCAGCCTTTCCTGAATGATCTCCATATGAAGAAGGCCCAGGAACCCACAGCGAAATCCGAATCCCAGCGCCAATGAGGTCTCCGGTTCGTATCGGAAAGAAGAATCATTGAGACGGAGTTTCTCAAGCGCATCTCTGAGATTCTCATACTCAGCGGTATCCTGGCAATAAAGCCCGCAGAAAACCATCGGCTTGACGTCCCGGTATCCTGGAATCGCCTCCTCTGCAGGTCGGGACGCAAGTGTCACCGTATCTCCGATTTTGGTATCGCCCACCTTCTTGATGGCCCCTGTGAGGCAACCCGCTTCTCCGACGCTCAGTACCTGGACAGGGGTTCTGCCGGGAGTAAAAATACCGAGCGAAATGACGTCAAATTCCTTCTGATTGGACATAAAACGAATTTTCGAACCAACACGAATGGTGCCCTGAACGATTTTAACAAGGACCACCGCGCCTTCATAATTGTCGAACCATGAATCAAAAACCAGCGCTTTCAACGGTGCCTCGGGGTCTCCCTCCGGAGGAGGAATCTTGGCGATAATGGCTTCAAGAATTTCCTGAATTCCGATCCCCTCCTTTGCACTGGCCGGAATCGCATCGGCCGCATCAATACTCAAGATATCTTCAATTTGTTCGCGTGCTTTCTCCACATCAGCGCTGGGAAGATCGATTTTGTTGATCACGGGAATAATTTCGAGGTGATTGTCGAGTGCCAGATTAGCGTTGGCAATCGTCTGGGCTTCAACCCCCTGAGTCGCGTCAACCACAAGGAGCGCGCCCTCGCAAGCGGCAAGGCTTCTTGAGACTTCGTAAGTAAAGTCAACATGTCCCGGGGTGTCAATGAGGTTCAAGATATATTTTTCTTTGGAGAGGGCCTCGTAAATAAGCCGAACTGCGTGAGCTTTGATGGTAATGCCTCGTTCGCGTTCCAGATCCATGTCATCAAGAAACTGTTCTTTGAGCTCTCTCTGCGAAAGGGTTCCGGTATATTCTAAAAGCCGATCGGCAAGCGTTGATTTACCATGATCGATGTGGGCGATAATGCAGAAATTTCGAATGTGTTTTTGAATTTTACTCATAAAATCATTGAATTATAGTCGTTGCTGTTTGGGTTGTCAAAATATTTCCCTGACGACGAAGTTCTCCGGTAGTTCCGGGGCTAGAAAGGGCTCTCTTTTTGGTCAAAGTCGGAAATGAGAGAGGTGAGGAGGAAGGGTTTAAGAATAAAAAATCCTGAAAGAGGACATCAGGATTCTTTGTAGTACGATTCGGATTCTTTTTCAGCCATCGGGTTACTGATTTTCTCAACGTAAAATTTTGCCCAGCTCAATAAAATCGAGGCACTGTCTTTCATGGCTTCTGAACCGTCAATGATGGGCTGAAGCTTTTCGGCGGAAAGACCCTTGATACGTAGCTCGTCTGCTTTACGATCATAGATCTCCGAAAATGCCTGTAGGGCCTTCAATAGCTTTGTTAAAGATTGTTCTATTTCGGGATCGATGGTCATGAATGGGTCCTTTCGAAAAAAAGGAGAGATTCCCTTTAACGGAAATCTCTCCTGATCAATAGCGTTCTTATTTTCTTATCTCATCACCATGGTGATCGCATCGTGTTTTGCATTTTTGCAGACAACCACGCAGAGCTCGCATCCTTTACAACGATTTTCCACGACATAGGCTTTCTTTTTGGCTGGGTCCAGCTTCAGTGTATCCGCTTCAGGGCAATAAAGGATACAAAGCCTGCAACCTTTATTGGCAATACATTTATCATCTTCTACGAAAGCAACTGCGTACATTCATTCTCCTTATAATCTGGAATTCAACGGGTTATCATCTGCACTTCTCTCACACAAGCATCGGAACCTTGAGAGACTCTGCCCACGCTTCTCCAATGTCATAACCCTTCTGGATCGTCTGGAGATTTTTCTGAAGAAGTTGTTCCTTTTTGGCGAATTTCTTCTTGATTGCTTCGTCAAGGGTCGCGGTGCCGCCGGAGGCAACATATTTCTTTCCAAACCGGTCTTGCAGGGCCTTGTCCATGGATTCCATTTTTACGACTTTCGTCGAACCCACCAGCGCACCAAGCATCGCCATATTCGTGGCTAACTCTGTCCCGGCGACATCGACCGCAATTTGAGTGGCATCTATGTATAGCAGTTTCGCATCCAGATCATTCAGCCTTTCTACGTCTTCCTCACTCAAGATGGGATGATCCGTGTTGATAATCACGATTCCTCCCCGCTTCAATCCGGAATAAAACGGCATGGTGTAACATTTTCCCTGGGTATAAACCTGCGGATGATAGAGCATAATGATATCGGGATAAACAATCTCACCCCGGTCATAAATTTTTTGATCTGCAATCCGAACATAACTTTCCGCCGGAGCCATACGCTTTTCAGCCCCAAAGAAGGGATTCGAGATCGCATTTCTTCCTTCTTTAGAAACAGCGGTTGCCAAAACATGCGCCGATGTCACAGCGCCCTGACCTCCCAGTCCCGAGATCCGAACATTGATTCTTTTTCTCATTTTTATTTTACTCCCGCCGGGGCCGGGGTTCCGATCTTGGGAGCCGCAGCGGCCTTTTTCTTGGCATCTAATTCAGCAAGATAGGCTTTTGCTTCGTCTGTCATGTATTCCCTAAATGCAAATCGATCACTGGGACCCTCGGAATCTCTCATCTCCTGAAGGCCTTCCATACTCTGCTTTCCGATTTCAAGAATACATGGCGTATAAATCTGCACATAAGTCGGTCCAATGGTCCTCGCGATCATGACCGCATTTTTCAATACCCGTTCAACAAGATTTGGCTTGCTGACGGTCAGAATTGCCACATAGGCGCATCCGGATTCTTTGGCAATTTCAGGCATTCTCACTTTATTAAATTTCTTGCCCTGCGGGGCCATCTTCATCACGAAACCTTTTTGGGTGAGGCCGCTCTCCTGGCCTCCGGTATTTGCGTAAAGTTCGTTATCAAAACAGATTGTCGTGAATTTTTCCTGGCGAAACCAGGATTGAAGAGTCATATCAAGACCGATATCGACCGTTGCGCCGTCACCGGCCAAAACAACCACATCCTTTTCCTTTTCCGGAAACCTCAGTTTCAGGGCTCTTTTCAGGCCAGACGCAACCGAGTTCTGATTTCCAAAAAGAGAGTGAATATTGTGTACTGCGACATGCGGGAAAACAAGGCTTGTACATCCTGTGGAGCCGACCATCACCGTATCTTCAGGGTTGGGCAGGGAAGCGAGAACATAGCGAAAAGCAATTGACTCCGGACATCCGGCACAGAGGGAATGTTCTTCAATTAACTCCTTCGCGCTCCCGATATCTTTCCAGCCTCGACCTTCTTTTCCATAGGTCGCATCGGCGACAAGCTCCCGATATTCAACCGGCATGATATCTTCCAAAGAAGGACTGATCTTTATCTTATCTTTACCCATGGACGAGCTCCTTTTTTCTAAGATGGATCTGCTTTTTAATTTCCTCGACGATGATTTCAGGTGGCAAGGTCATGCCGCCCGCAACATGCGGTCCCGCGATCACGCGATCATTCCGATCGATCGATGCTTTGATTTCTCTCGCCATCCAACCGCTGACGTTAAACTCCGGCACAAATATCAACTTTGCATTTCGGGTAGCGCGGCGAATCTCTTCAGTGGGAAATGGCCGAATGGTCTTAATTCTGACAATCCCGACTTTCAATCCTTCATCAGCCATCAGACGGATGGCTTCCCGTCCCTGGGCCACGGCAGTTCCAGACGAAACAATTAAAATATCTGCGTCGCTGTTTTCTTCTTCGATCAGACCTCCCAGATACTGGATCGAGTATTTTCGCGACCTTTCAATTGCGGCCCGGACTTCCTGCTGCCAGCTGGCATGGGTCGCATAACTAATATAATTACTTTTCATCACAAAAGGATCTCTCATCATCCGGACCGGAGGTGTCTCCATATCCATGCAAGGGACGGGCGAGCGATATGGATCATAGGGGGGAATACAGATATCAGCCCCGGTCAACGAGACCATCTCCTTCGTATGACTGACAAAGAACCCATCGATACAAACGGCAATCGGAAGATGAACATCGGGCTGTTCCGCTACGATAAAACCCTTTAACAGCATGTCAAAGAGCTCCTGGGCGGTTTCCGCATGCCAGATAAGCATGCCGGTGTCCAGAAGAAAGGACATTTCGAGCGTATCCGGTTGAATATTCAATGGGGAATTAACTCCTCGAACCATCACATTGATCATGATCGGTAGCCTGGCACCTGACCACATCGGAAAATTTTCAAACGCGCGCAAAGTCCCCGGCCCGGAGGTCGTTGTAAAGACCCTGGCCCCCCCAAACGCCGCACCGGCGCATTCACTCATCACGCCGAATTCATTTTCACCTCTAAAATAATCTCCGACATAACCCTCTGTCCAAAGTTCACCGATCAGAGCAGAGGCTTCGCTTTGGGGAGTGATCGGGTAAGCGATGGAAATATCAACGCTCGCTCTCCGGATCGCCTCCTTCACGACTTCGCTCCCGGTCAAAAAATATTCTTGTCTGGGAGCCTCAAAAAACATATATTCCGGCTTCACAAACTTCTGCCCTTTTTTATTCAATGTTCCTATGATATTATTGCCAGCCATGAGTCATTCCTCCCCTTGTCGAAGCAGTCGTTTATTTTTATCTACTCGAAATACTGTGCTAAAAAAGAGTTAAATCTTAGTCAGAGCCTTGATCAAAGTCAAGAAGAAACTTGCCAGGAATCATACACTTAAATGACTGAAAATACATTAATACCAGTACAAAAATGGTTAATCTACTATCCCCAATTTTAGTGATAAAGTGGACTCGAGTCAACAAGAATCGGATTTTGACCCTATTTTTCTTTAGTATAGATCTGGATGAATATGATATAAAGGATAAATTATTGACTTAAGGAGGTTTTTCAATGCTTTTAATGAAGTTCAAGAGGTCGTCAAAATGGACACATTTAATCACATTTTTACTGGTCTCATTCAGCATGATCATGATTATTCCGGCTTCGGCAAAAAGCGCGGGATTGGATGAAGCGGTCAAGACTCTCGAACAATTTCAAACGATTTTTATAGAAATCGCGGCTAAATCCAAACCTGCCGTCGTCAATATCTCCCCGGTCCAGACCTCTTCACATTCCGCAAAATCAGACGACTCGAGCCCCGAAAGGAAGCGCCCCGATGTTCCTCAAGGCTCTGGATCCGGCGTCATTATCGATAAAAAAGGAACGATTATCACCAATCAGCATGTGGTATCCGATGCAAAGGAAGTGGAAGTCCGGCTTTCAGATAAACGCAAATTTATCGGCAAAGTGATCGGACGAGACAATGATACGGATGTGGCCGTGGTCAAAATAGAGGCGCCGGGAGACCTCCCCTCGCTGGCCATCGGAGATTCAACCAAGGTGAAAGTGGGTCAATGGGCAATCGCCGTTGGAAATCCTTTCGGATTAGAAGGGACCGTGACGCTCGGCGTTATCAGCGCAACGGGTCGGGAAAGCGTCAATCTCTCCCGGTACGAAGATTTCATCCAAACGGATGCGTCCATCAATCCGGGCAATAGCGGGGGTCCGCTTCTCAATTTAAAAGGGGAAGTCATTGGCATCAATACGGCCATCATCAATTTTGCCCAGGGCATTGGATTCGCTATCCCCTCCAACATGGTCCAGGAGGTCATTACGCAATTAATAAAGACCGGAAAGGTAACGCGGGGATGGCTCGGAATAGGGATCCAGGAAGTCAGTTCTGATCTTGCCGACAAGTTTCACATCAAGGAGGGAGAGGGCATTCTGGTCAGCGAAGTCTTTGAAGGGGAACCTGCTTTTAAAGCCGGCGTTCAGCCAGGCGATATTATCACCCGGATAGATGGCCGGGAAATTACTTCAACCAGCACACTATCACGCATCGTTGCCAGCATCACTCCGGGAAAGAAAATTGAATTGGCTATACTCCGGGACGGGAAGGCGAAAAATCTACCCATTATTTTGGGAGAACGAAAGGAAGATCCGAAGCTCGCAAGCGTACAGAAACAGAATGAGACACTTCTCGGAATTACGGTGACCGAAATCACGCCTGAGTTAAAAGAGAAATACAAGCTTAAAGCAGATAAAGGTGTTCTGATCACCCGGTTGGATCCCGACAGCCGCTTTGAGATTGAGGGTTTGAAGGAGGGAGACGTCATTAAGGAACTCAACAAACAGAAAATTGAAAGCGTCAGTGAATTCAACGAAGCAGCAAAAAAAATAAAAGAGAGTGATTCTCCTCTCATTTACATCAACCGGGAATCGAGATCATTTTTTATCGTACTTAAAGCAAAAGAAAAATAGCCAGCATGAGTCAGACATCTCCTCAAATACTCATTTCGGTGTCAGGACCTGACAAACCTGGCATTACGGCCGGACTGGTCGGCCTCATATCCGAGATGGGTGCGAATCTGCTTGATATTGAGCAGGTGGTTACCCGTTCTCTCCTGTCGCTTTCCATGATCGTGAGCCTCGATCCGGGCAAAAAGAGTCAAGATCTCATTAAAGAACTGTTGTTCAAGGCCCATGAACTTGGCATCCAGGTTCGATTCGATATCCTTGAGGAAAAGGCATTCGATAAACTGGCCCAAAGGCAATCCTATGTCATTACCTGCCTGGGTGATGAAGTCAACGCAAAAGTCATCGCAAAACTCAGTCTTCTCCTATTTGAAGAGGGAATCAATATAGAGAAAATCGGCAAATTGACTGAGGAAAAATTAAATTGTATCGAAATGATCATCAATGCTGAAAAAACGATTCATCCGCGCGACATGACCAAAAAATTACTCCATTTAAATGCAGAGTTTGGCGTTGACATCTCTGTCCAGAAAGAAACCCTCTTCCGGAGAGCAAAGCGGCTGATTGTGATGGATATGGATTCCACACTGGTCCAGATGGAAGGAATAGATGAACTGGCAAAGGAGGCGGGCGTCGGCCTTAAAGTGGCCGAGATCACCGAACGGGCCATGAACGGAGAACTCAATTTTAAAGAAGCGTTGAGAGAACGTGTCCGGCTGCTAAAGGGTCTTCCCGAGGAGACCCTGCAAAAGGTATATTCCCGGATTCCCTTTACGCCGGGTGCAAGAGAACTGATCCGCATTCTTCAAAAAATGGGGTATAAGACGGCTGTCCTGAGCGGAGGATTCAGTTATTTTACCGATCGTCTGAAGAAGGAACTCAATCTCGATTATGCTTATTCCAATCAATTGGAAATCATCAACGGAAAGTTGACCGGCGAGGTCGTCGGGGAAATTGTCGATGGCTTGAAAAAATCTGACCTTTTGGAAGAGATTGCAGCCAAGGAAGGAATTTCACTCGATCAGGCCATTGCAATCGGCGACGGGGCCAATGACCTGATGATGATCGGTAAGGCCGGGTTGGGTATCGCATTCAACGCCAAGCCGAAAGTTCGTGCGGCCGCCCAGCATAGCATTACCCGAAAAAACCTTGATTCAATTCTTTATCTCCTTGGAATCAGCGACAAGGATATCGCTCAGCTCAACTGATTTCTATTTTCGCGCAGGCCTTGTCGTGTGCTTAATCGCTTTTATTTGATCGGCATACGACAGTGCCGGGGAAGCCTTCGAGAGAGCTCTTCCCCAACCTGGTTAAAGATCTCCTGCTTAAGCCCTTCCTGAACCTTAGGGAAAAGCTCTCTTTCCTCAAAGCGGACATGGTGAACAATCAACTCGGAAAATCGAATCAGTTTATCGACCTGCCGGCGATCTGCATCGGGAAAATCCCCATGAGGGCCCGAAATTTCGAAGTAAAGTCGAGTTATTTCCTCAAACTCACGGTTCAGAATTTCTAATTCACTTTTAAACTGAATCTCTTGATACAAAGATAGAAATAGAACTTCCTTTTCCACCTCAATATGGAGCCGCAACACGCCGTCCCAAATCCGTTTACTCTTTTCTATAAGTTCCTTCACCGAATGACGATAAGCGGGATGGTCTGTTGTCAAAGCCATCTTGACCCGGTCGGCATAGACCAGGAGTTCGTGATGTCCCCAGGAAAGAGGAACCAGTCTTTTATCGCGTTTCATTGAATTCTTTCAGACTTTCCTTCGCGATGGTTCCAAACCTCCTGAATGAGGCCCTTTGCATCATAGACCCTTGTTTCGCCAATCTGTTTTCCTTCCTGAAACTCCCCTTCGACTCTCACGACGCCGCTGACATAATATTCTGTGGCCCTGCCGTGCGGTTTACCCTTTTGATAGTTCCATTCTCCTTTAATTTCTCCCCCCTCATAGTATTCACGGATAACCCCCTCGCGTTTACCATTGCGATAGTTCCATTCCGACTTCAGGAAACCACTTTCGTAAAATTCCCGGCCTTTGCCTACCGGTTTTCCTCGATGATATTCGCGCTCATTTCGAAGCCGTCCTCCTGAGTAATACCCTTTGGCCATCCCTTCCAAAATGCCGTTTTTAAACCTCAATTCACTTTTCAATTCACCTGTTTCAAAGTAGGTGCGCAATAATCCGTCCTTGCGGTCTTTCTTCCACTCCGTTTCCGATTTAATTGAACCATCCGCATAAGTTTCTCTCTTGATCGATCTATCTCGATTCATTTTTCTGGTTTCGCCCGAATTTAAAAAAAAACGATGTGATTAATCGGGCCGCCTCATTTCGAGCGCGAGATATTCAAACAGGAATTCGAAAGCTTCCACATTTCGCTTCGCTTCATGGAGCGTCGCGCCCCAGGCATATAGGCCATGACCCCTGATCAAAATGCCGGGCGTCGACGACTGGATCACTTTTCCAGCCGACCGGGCCAGTTCCTCCAGGTTGCTCGCATTGGGAACGATGGGAATTCGCACAACGGGATTGTCGCCTCCGATACCCAGTCCTTTTATCATCTCCAAATCCTGTATTAAAAACAGATCCGGATCCGGTGAGTGAAGTGAGATGTAAGTATTATAAAGTGAATGGACATGCAAGACCACACCGGGAGAACACTTCCTGTAAATCTCGGCATGAACCCCGACTTCAGCCGAAGGGCTGAGATTCTTCAGCCCTTTTCTCCCCTTCTCCCTCTTCACCTCTCCTCTCTCATTGACCCGAATAAAATCGTCTGCTCGATTGATCGATTTATCCCTCCCGCTAACCGAAATGAAAAATTCAAGAGGGTCATCCTGAACTCGGAGAGAAAAGTTTCCGCTCGTAGCTCTCATCCAGCCCCGGGACGCAAAAAGACTCTTGACACCGCCTAGGTCTTGAAGTGTTTTAGAATAACGAGGGGTCATCTCTCAGGGTCTGAATCACATCATAAAATTCATTGAATGGAACGGCCGGAATGCCGATCTTCTGGCATTCGGCCATCAGGGCATCACGGGCGAAAACCCGGTCAGCCACCGTGGCCGCTCCAAAGTCTGTCACGCTGTCCCCTAAGAGAATGCGAAAGAACCGGGAAGGATCATAGCGCCGGATAAAACTTGTTTTGCAGATTCCGCAATCGAGATGACAATAGGAATCGCATGGACTGTTCCAGTTAATCCGGATATTCGCCCCAGAAAAGTCACCCTGATTGCAAAGGATGTTTTCCCGAGGAATGACTTTTTCCAACAAGGGATAGATATAGAAGTCGATCCCTCCGCTCAGGACCTTGTATTCGATTTGCATTTCCGAACACCAGTGCAGAAATTCCAGAAATCCCGCTCTAAAAATGGTCTGTTTTTTTACAAAGGCGATGATTTCCTCCTTTTGACTTGAACCTAAAAGTGAAAACATCTCTCCAACACCCTTCCGGACACTGATCTGGCGTGAAAGAGTCAGATCCTTTAACTCGATCCAGCTTTCAGGAGCAAATCTTTCCATAATGGCGATCAAGCTGTCTTTTTCTGTAATCGTCCCGTCAAAATCCATAAAAACAAAAGGGCGTCTGCTTAACATGACTTCCAAATGGAGAGAGCCTCTTTTAGAGCAGGTGACTTTTCTGCGATGCGGTTAATCTCAATCCCTTCGCTGAGTCCATTGATGGCATCGAGAAAAGCCTTCGCCCCGTTGCGGGTACCGGAAGGGTGATGATGTATGCCTCCTCCCGCATTGACCACAACGTCTTTGCCAAAATCGATCATCATTTGCGGAATCATACCGGGATGAATCCCCGCTGAAGGGACCGGAAAGGAACTTTTAAACATCGATTTTTCCGAGAGCCGTCCGGCGATTTCAAGCGCATCGTCTTTAGGCAACGAAACGTTTCCATAGGGCGATGGAAACAAGGCCAGGTCCGCACCCGACATTCTCATCAAACTCCCCAGCAGCAGCGGAGCGGAAATGCCATGCCGCGAAGAAGGGTAAAAGCATCCTGCCAGTGCGGGATGCGCTAACAAAATGACATTTATTTTTGAATGCTCTGCCAACTCCTGCATGACATTCCAGCCGTAGGCCAGCACGTTCACCAGCAGGGCGTTCGCTCCTTCGTCCACCAGGTGGCACGCTGTTTCTATTAATTTACTGGGCGGGGCTGACAAATTCACGGCGTAAAGGACCTGACGATTTTCGTTCCGTGAGATATCATCGATGACCTTCCGGCAATGTTTCACTCTTTCAAGCCGGTCTTTCTCGTCAAAATTGATTTCGTCGTCTTTCACGATATCGACACCACCGCTCACCTGCTCTCCAAAAGCCTCGGCATATTCTTCCGGAGAAAGATCAAATCCGCTTTTAAATATGCTCATCAGGAGGGGCCGGTGGAACTGTCTTAAGTGTTTCCGGACTCCCTCGATTCCAAATTTCGGACCTGGAAATTCTTTGGCCATTTCACTGGGAAAAAAGAGATCGACCAGTTTGATCTCTCCGTCCATGGAAAGCTTTCCGAAAACGGCAACTAGAATCTCACTGAGTCGAACAGGGAAATTCGATATCGGAAATCCGATTCTTAATTGAACTTTTTCTTCCGAATTCAAAAATACATTTTCAGAACCGAGATAAACGCCGGCATATCGGGATTGCCGATCTTGCTGGGCGGACGAAATGCCGCTCCAGGAGCCAATGGTCATTCCCAGGGCTATTCCCCGTCCTCGTTTATCCGGATCCGGACACCGGGAAGCCGGAATCTGGTAAGTCGCGATGACTTTCATTTTCGATCTTTCTCTGAGTTACTCAAGAATGGTGATGTCTGCCGGATATTATCTAAACCATTACGTCAAGTCAATGGGAGGCAATTTGAAACGGAGAACGCAGGCTTCAGGCGAGATTTTTGGGGAGAGTAAAGAATACAGTTGCGCCTTTTCCTTTTTCAGATTCAATCCATATTTCACCTCCCGCCATATCGATGATTTTTTTTACTATTGAAAGTCCTATACCGGTTCCCTCGACGGCGACATCTTCAAGTCGCTGGAACACACCGAACACCTTTTTATGGTAGGCGGGATCAATACCAATTCCGTTGTCTCTGACATAATACTCAATTCTGTCTCTGTCCTGCCATCCCCCGATACTCACTTTCGGAAATGCCTGGTTCCCGACAAACTTCACTGCATTGGAAATCAGATTTTGGAAGATCTGTTGAAGCTGAGTTCGTTCAAAGACAAGGTCAGGGAGGTCACTTTCCACTGTCACTTCCACGTTTCTGGATTTAAATGATTCCTGGTTAATCAGGAGGAGATCCTGGAGGACTTTCGAGACTGAAGCCATCTCCATTTTTTCAGATTTTCTGCCGGCTCGCGACAGGAGAAGCAACCCCTGAATCAAGTCTTCCATAAACCCTGCATTCGCGATGATCCTGTCGATATAATATTTTCCCTTTTCGTCGATCTGTCCCCCGTAGTCCTTTTTGAACAACGAAGCCATCCCCTGCATTGAAACTACAGGTGATTTCAAGTCATGTGACACGGTATAGACAAATGCCTCCAGCTCTTTAACCTTTTTCTCCAGCTTTTCGTTGGATACCGTTAAGCTTTTATTGAGAAAGAGTATATACCATAAGAATCCGCCGATAATAATGAGTCCCAGGACAACCGTCCCGATTTCGATCCGAAGCGTCAGCAGAGAGTTCTCTCTTGAACGGACCAGTTTCTTTCTAAACTCGTCCTCTCCCAATTTACTGAGCGTCTCGTACATATCATTGATTTCCTTTGCCTTTTTGCTCAGTTCCGTGAGCACCGGCCTGGAGCTTTCAAATTTCATCGTTTTCTGAATTAAATCCTGCCCGACCCGGTTCGATAGCTGAATATAATTCAAGGTCTGTTTTTCAATCTGAGTGTAAAATTCTTTTTCCTCAATATAGGGCTGAGTCTCCTTGAGAAGGTCCATCAGCTCCGAACTCGCCATCTCGACCCTTAGAAATGCGTCCCAGTCTTCTTGCGTAATCGCGTAGTAGAACTGAGACTGAATTGATTTGATCTGAATTTTTAAAAGGGTGCTATTTTGAAGAAGTGGATAGGTATTTTTCTGTATTTCCAGGAGGCTTGCCGAATTATTATTCGAGACCATGACCGTAAAGAGAAGGCCGCTCACAAAAATAAGGCCTACCAGGAGGGGAATATATTTTTTTGGATCGATCCAGAGATGAATCCATTTCTTGAGCTTTTCCATTAGAACCCTATCGGTCTCCGGTTATCTGGACCTTCCTGATAGTGGCATCGAGATTTCTGGCGTGAATATAGGCGATTGAACCGGGATGGGAAGCGACATATTCCTTGACGAGCTGTTCGTTTTTCAATTCTAAAGGGGGGACGCCGCGTCCGGTAAAAATCTGTTGAACCCAATAATATTTTAAACTCGAAAGAGATTTGTTCAAATAAGTGATATCGAATTTTTCACGTAACGGATCCGCTTCATCGAGATCCACCGGAATAATTCCCTTGCCGTCTTCCCATTCCTTTTTTTCACCGAGATAAATGGATTTGAGTTCCGCATCGAGAATCTTGTTTCGCCGATTTTCAGGCGAAACGATGATGACGATCTCTTCGTCCCCCGTCGGCAATGCCGGACCAGGAAACATGGCTAACATAAACAGGAGATAAAGAACGGTTTTTTTCATATTAAAACAGGAACGTGACGGTTGTTATAAAAATATTCCAGTTCTCTTCCGGAGAGGGATTTGGAACTTCCGAATCGAGCAATGCAGCGCCCTGTACGAAATGGAATTCTCCTTTCCAGGTCAGAAAATCGGAAATACGATAGTTGAGACCTGCGACGGTCTCTTTCTGATAATCGGTGATCAAATTATCCTTCCCGCGTAACGGATAGAACAGGTCATACCGAAGGACTGGCAGCCAGGCATCATTGATCTGATAGGTCATTTCAACATAATAACCCACGCTCGCATTGCCATTTTCCTCCTGATGCAGGGCGTATTCGCTCCTCAAATTAAAATGACTGAGGTAGCGATATTCAAGGGAGACTTGATAATGGGAGAGTCCGATATTGGCCAGAGATTGAGGCGAAACAATTAACCCGCGAAAATAACTCAGGCCAAGTTTCAAATTGTCCTCGGGTGAAAGAATCCAGACTCTCGATCCCACCAGGTTTTCGACCTGAAGATGTGTCGCGGTATCTATATCTCCCCCGCTCCTGCCTCCGAAGAGATCATAGGTCAATTTCAGATTCCTCTGGTTCAGGCGTCCTGTAAACGATATGCCTTTGAGTTCATCGGGAGACAGGTTCGCCGTATCCAGGTAGATTAACGGCAGGATTGAAGTCGGGAGAATCGGATAAACACCGCCTATTTCAGAATAGATGCCGAGAGGCATTTTGACCTTTCCGATTCTGATCTGGAGGCGGTCATTCAGGTAATATTCGCCAAAGGCCCACGTCACTTCCACTGCGTCCTTAATATCGGAATAGGCAAACAATTTTAACCAGACTCTGAAATGGGGATCGACATCGGCTTTCATCACAAGGTTCAGGGCGTTGAAATTAAATGTCCCCTGTGTATCATTGGGGCCCAAATAATTATTCTTGCTCGTTATGTAATATCCCTGCATTCCGAACCCATCGATTCGAAGGGAATTGGTGACCTGCATCGACAGGCCTGGATGCGGATTCACCAGGGCGATAAACATAAAGACAATCCATCCGTAAACAATCATTTTCTTATTCATATTTGATTACCTTTTTATAGAATGAAATATACCCGGCGCTAAGAGGCTTTGACAATATCCTGATATTTGCAAATTCTGTTTCTTCCATTTTTTTTGCAATAATAGAGGGCCTCATCGGCCGCATTGATTAGCCCTTCTGTTCCCCCGGAATCATGTGGAAAGGATGCGATTCCGATGCTGACTGAAAGGTGCTCGCGGACCTCATGAGGTAATAGGAAATGTCCTCCGTTGACCGCCTTCAAAACACGATCGGCGACAAGCTTCGCCTGACTCCCGTCAGATTCCGGCAAAATAACCACAAATTCCTCTCCACCATATCGAGCCATCAAATCAAAATTCCGAATACATCCCTGGATTCTATTCACGGTCTCGATAATGACCGAATCGCCGGAGGGATGACCATAGGTATCATTAATTCTCTTAAAATGATCAATATCGATCATCAGCAGCGAAAATGGGCTCTGGTTTCTTAAGCTTCTCTCATATTCAATTGAAAATCGTTTTTGAAATTCCAGTCTGTTATTCAGTCCGGTCAGACTATCCGTAACGGCCTGCTTTTCCTTCTCTTGAATAAAACGGGCGTTGTCAAAAGCGACACCTGCGTTAATCGTCAATGTCAACAGCGCATCCAGATCTTCCTGAGTAAATCCCAAACCATTATTTCGATTCAGGCCGACAAGGACTCCTCCAATTTTCCCCTGCTGAATCAGCGGGACCGAAATGAGCTGTTTCGGCATTGGTTTGATCTCGGGCGTCTCATTCCAGAAAGGATCCTTTTCAGGGCTATCCGTTATGAAAGGTTTCCGGTTAAGATATGAAGTGCCAAGGAGTCCGATTGTGTCTATTTTCGAATTAAAAGCGGCCCATGCCATATCCACGCCAAAGGAGGAGGTAAAGTTGATCTGAGCGCTTTGGGGATCGATTAAGAAAAGGATGCTTCCCTCACATTCCAGCAGGTCGGAAACTCCTTTGACCAGCATATTGGCCAGTGTCTCCAGATTTCTTTCAGAAGTCAGGGACAATGAAACTTCCTGCAACTTCCTGAGTCTGAGAGAGGATTTCTCCAGTTTCTCTTTAAGTTGACTTTTCTCAATGGCCTTTTGAATGACTCGCGGAATATTCTCAAAATAATGTCCCGTCTTGATAATATAATCGTACGCTCCCAGTTTCATGGCTTCGACCGCAATCGATTCCGCCCCCTGTCCAGTCACCATAATAACGGGAGTTCCGGGATATTTCAGATGGATTTGACCCAGGACTTCCAGCCCTGTCATGGTAGGGAGACTGTAATCCAGTACAACCGCATCAACCCGATTATTTTCCAAATAGTCCAAAGCCGCGACACCCTCTTTCGCCGCTTCAATGGCATATTCCGGAAGAGCCTGCTCGCACGCCCTTCTGATCAAAAGCTGCTGATCTAGATTGTCTTCTATCAACAAAATCTTCAAGCGCTCTCCGGTCCTCTATTGATCTTGGTCCAATATTCTTTAATCGACCGGACTTTCTCATAGAATTCTTCAAATTTGACAGGCTTTACAATAAAACTGTTGACCCCTAACTGGTAGCAGCCGATGATCTCTTCGGACCGGTCTGAAGTCGTAAGCATGATAATGGGAACATTCTTAAGATTGTCATTTTCCTTAACCTTTTTAAGAACTTCCAGACCGTTTAATTTGGGAAGCTTAATATCAAGTAGAATGAAATGGGGCAGTTGGGACATTTTATTTTTTTCAATGAAGAGCAGGTAATCCAGTGCCTCCTGTCCATTTTTCAGCCACTGAATCCGGCAGGGAAAATTCTCATCTTTTAAAGCTCGAAGGGTCAATTCGGCGTGGTCGGGATTGTCTTCAACAAGAAGTATTTCCATATTCTTATTCATCGCTTTTTCCATCCATTTCTCCGGGACCGGTCGGATTGAACGATATTTCGGAAACGGTATTCTCTCTCATCGTGTTCTAAACCCATGGAAAATGTCCTATTAAATATTATCAGCTCTCATCGTATTGTCAAATGACCCATTTCCGGGTCATATTGACAACTCCGTCTTAAAACCTTTATGATAAAAACAATGAAAAAATATCAGGTGGTTATATTCGACCTCTTCGGAACGCTTGTCCATTTCGATGTCTCCAGGCTCCCCCTTTTCGAGTTTCAAAATGAGGAAATACGCTGTACAACGCAGCCTCTGTATGAACTGGCATTCCAGACTCAAAATGGCTATTCGGTAGATTTCTTTCACCAGACACTTACCGATATTATTTTCCGTCTCAGAAATGAAAAGTCGCTACGGCTGAAAGAATTCAGTTGTTTAACCCGAATGAAGATCCTGTTAAGCCACCTGCGTTTTCCTGAAAACAACGAGACTGAAAGACTCGCATTTCAGATGAAAGAAACCCATATGAGGTGGATGAAGCAGTGCGTCTATCTGCCCGAGGGATATCGTCCATTTATGGAAAAATTGACGCCTCTTCGAATCGGACTTTTGTCCAATTTTGACGACACCACGACGGGCAAACAGATTCTGGATGAACTGGACCTGTCCCGATTCTTTCACACCATCCTGTTTTCAGAAGAAGCCGGTATGATTAAACCTCATGCCGATCTTTTCGGTCAGATCGTGGCGAGAATGGGAGTGACCCCCTCGGATGTCTTATTTGTAGGTGATACTCCGGAAGCTGATATACTTGGACCTAAGAAACTGGGGATGGGAACGGCCTGGATCAATCCGGGTCAATACCCGTTTCCGGATGTGGGACAGTCTCCCGACATCGAAATAAAAACAATTACGGAACTTGAATCGTATGTTCAAATCTAATAGTGAGGACTTATCCGATGTTTAATAAGATCAATTACATCACACTTGTCGTGAAAGATATGCAAAAATCCATCTCGTTTTACAAGGAAGTACTCGGCCTTACGGTCAAAATGAACATGCCGCAATGGGCCGAGTTCGAAATGGAAGGAACCTCTCTCGCGCTAACTCCTGAAACGGCTGAAACCAAGATTGACCCCATGAATAATGATTCGGGCATTTCCCTGGGGTTTCAGGTTAAAGACCTGGACCGAACCTATTCCGATCTGAGAAAAAAAGGGGCAACGTTTCCCATGCCTCCCATGGATCAAGGTTATGGTTTTTCGGCCACTTTTGAGGACCCCAATGGATACAAAATCACACTGACCCAGTCCAAATGGTAAAAATGTGAAACATTTAAGAAAATCAATTCTGGAACTTATTCGAAAAACCTCTACCGAGCTTCCTAAAGATATTCAGAGAGGGATTGCGAGCGGAGCCCAATCGGAAAAGTCGGATTCGCGTGGAAGATATGCCCTTGAGGTCATTCAGGAAAACATTCAGATCGCCTCCGACACCTCCCTTCCCTTGTGTCAGGATACCGGAACGATCACTTTTTATCTTCACGCCCCTGTGGGTTTTGACCAGGTTTCTTTTATCAAAGCGGCCCAGAAAGCGGTCAGCGAGGCAACCCGGATCGGATATTTACGACAGAATTCGGTCGACTCCATGACCGGAGATAACTCGGGAAATAATTTAGGTCCCGGAACCCCGGTTTTTCACTTTGAACAGTGGAAGAAGAAGTCGGTCGAACTCAAGTTGATCCTCAAAGGGGGTGGATGCGAAAATGTCAGCGCGCAGTATTCACTTCCTGACAGCAATGTCAATGCCGGAAGAGACTGGGAAGGCGTATTAAAAGTCTCGCTGGATGCCGTATTGCAGGCGCAGGGGAAAGGATGCGGTCCTGGCATTCTGGGAATTTGCGTCGGCGGGGACCGGACAACGGGATATGAGCATGCCAAAAAACAGTTTCTGAGATTCCTGGATGACCGTTCTCCTGATCCCTCTCTTGAAAAACTGGAACAGACGATTCTTGACATGGGAAATCAACTTGGAATCGGACCCATGGGATTTGGGGGGAAAACAACCCTACTGGGTGTGAAGGCCTCTAAATTGAATCGATTGCCTGCAAGTTTTTTTGTATCGATCTCCTATATGTGCTGGGCCTTCAGGAGGCAGGGAGTTCACCTCGATTCATCTGGAAAAATCAAGAAATGGCTTTATTAAAATGAGACTCACTCCCCCCTACACCGAAGAAAAAATAAGAAGTTTACATGTCGGAGACCGGATTGAAATAGACGGTATCCTCTTTACCGGAAGGGACGCCGTACATAAGTATCTCTACGAAGGGGGTAAAATACCCATCTCGCTCAACAATCAGATTATTTATCACTGCGGTCCGGTCATGGTCAAAGAGAAAAACCGGTGGGTCACAAAAGCCGCCGGTCCGACGACTTCTATTCGAGAAGAACCTTATCAGGCTGAAATTATCGAAAAATTCGGAATCAGGGCGGTCATTGGAAAAGGCGGAATGGGACAAAAGACCCTGAAGGCATGTCAAAGGTTTGGATGCGTCTATCTCCATGCCGTGGGAGGAGCCGCACAGGTGCTGGCCCGAGCGGTAAAGAAAGTTAACGGAGTCACGCTTCTTGAAAAATTTGGGACGCCGGAAGCGATTTGGGAATTCGAAGTTGAAAACTTTTCGGCTATCGTTACAATGGATGCCCATGGAAAGAGCCTCCATGAAGGCATTATGGCAGACTCCAGGAAGAAACTGGATGAGTTGCTTGCAGCACGCTCCGTTAAAGTATAAAAGAGATACCCTTGCCGATCAAATACCCCACCAGCGCTGCTAAACCTCCCAATAAAGTGACTTGCATACCGCTTTTAAACCAGTTCGTCTTGGTTAAAGAAGATTTTCCGACTCCAATCATAAAGAAAACGAAAACAGAAAGAAGAATGCTTGTCTTAAGCGCCAGAAGAGTATCCTCAAAAAAAAAGTAAGGTATCAAAGGGAAAATTCCGCCTGCCAGGAAGGTTCCACCCATGATCATCCCCGCTTTCATCGGATTTTCCATTTCTTCTTCAAGAATGCCAAGTTCTTCTCTCATCATAAACCTCACCCACAGTTTTTCATCGGAAGTAATTCGATTGACGATCATTTCGATTTCGTCCCGTTTAAAACCCATCTGGTCATAAATATCCCGAATTTCCTGCTTTTCTACTTCAGGAATCTCCTTTATTTCTCTTTTTTCCCGCGCGATCTCCTTGTAGAAAAACTCTTGCTGGGACTTGTTTGAAAGATAAGCGCCAATATACATTGCGACACCGCCTGCCGCAAGCTGGGCGATTCCCGTCAGGATGATCACCTTGGTTTGAAAAACCGCTCCGGTTACCCCTGACACAAAGCCGATTGAGGTGACCAGGCCATCATTCAGTCCGAAAATAACATCCCGAAGCAATTTTCCTTCAGGAGTGTGCCAATCTTCCTGGTGATATTTTTGCAAAATACTCATGATTGGGAGAATTGGAAAAAGAAGTTTATAAAGATCGATCTCCGGAGGACCCGAATGTCTGAACCTGTTCTACGACTTCGTCAATAAGCCATTGGGGCGTCGAAGCACCTGCAGTAATACCCACTTTCGTAACGGAATTGAACCAATCCGGTATCAGTTCGTCACGGGTCTCAATATAATATGTGCGTGTATATTTTTGACAAATCTCGGCAAGCCTCTGAGTATTACCGCTATTCCTGCCTCCGATGACCAGCATGAGATCGACCCGTCGAGCCAACTCGTCTGCTGAATATTGATTGCTTTTGGTAGCGCCGCAAATCGTATTTTTTATTTTCCAGTTCTTTTTCTGGCTTTCTTTTAAATGCTGTTCGAATCGCTTGAATTTGCTGTATTCCTGGGTCGTTTGAAAAACAATGCCAGCCTTTTCCGGATTGAGTTCCAGTAGATCATTCAAGTTCTCAATCACACTGACCTCTGCATCGGGACAGGCATGAAGGGCATGACCTACAATTCCTTTGACTTCCGCATGGTGCTTTTCACCGACGACAATCAAGTGGTATCCTCTTTTGCAAAATTCAATGGCATATTCCTGAACATCGACGACAAACCGGCAGGTTGCATCAATGACATTAAGATTATTTCCTTTCGCTTTTTCATATTCCTCCGGCGGAACCCCGTGGGCACGGATAACAAGATTTCCATCAAAAAACTCGTCAAAGGATTCCACTTTTTCAATTCCGTATTGATCCTGAAGCCTCTTGATTTCCTGAGGATTATGAATCAAGGGACCGTAAGACTTAGTCGGAAGCGTCGAGTGTGCAGCAGCCTCGGTGGCTTTGACGATGGCTTCCTTGACGCCAAAACAGAATCCTGAATGATGTGCAATTTCAATTTCAATCATTTTGTCTCACCTTACTGTGTTGTGGAAGGATGGCAAAGTATATCATCCGGTCAATTTTGAAATCAAATGAATTACAAGGGATTGAGATGGTTATCGTGCTCAAAGAATGATAAAATAAAAGCAATTACTTTCAGAAATAAAGGATCGATGCTTAAAGTCGGAGTTGGAATTTCAAAACATAAAGAATCTGATTATGCCGCCAGAGAAGCGGGTTCGGCGGCCATGAAACAAGCAGGCATTAAAAAGGCAGATTTAATCCTGGTTTTCGCCACCTCTCATTATCACCACGACTATCTCCTCATTTTAAATGTTTTACATGACCTCGCTACTCCAAAACAGCTCTGCGGATGTTCGGCATATGGTGTCCTGACCGAAAAAGAAGAAGTCGAACAGGGGCCTTCTATTGTCGTTCTGGCGCTCTCATCGAAATCCATAGTCGTAGATACCTTTCTCATACAGAATATCTTCAACAGGCAGACCGAGGCAGGAGCAGAGGTATCGAGACTTCTTGCGTCAGATTCTCGTGTGAGTCCGCTCATGCTTCTTTTTCCAGATACCTTTAATTTCCAGTTCGATCATTTTTATCAAGGCTTTCTAAACGCGATACAATCCTCCAACGACCCTATTCCTGAAATGATTGGAGGAGGAGCATCTGAAGATGGAAGTTCGAATGAGACGTTCCAGTTCCATGGACGTGGCGTCACGTCAAACGCGATCGCGGGGCTTCTGATTTCCGGTAATTTTCAATACGAAGCCGGAGTGACCCACGCCTGCCATCCGATTGGAACGCCTTTGATGGTTACGAAATCAAAAGGGAATGTCGTCTACGAGATTTGCGGCAAGCCTGCCACCCAATCCTTTACAGAACTGTTCAAGGATAAGTTGCATCACCAGGAGGAGTTGGAAGACGCTGCATCTCTTATTCTTGTCGGCTTGGGGTTCAACCCCTGCAATACCTCGCTTCAGAATAAGGAATATGTGGTTCGAAATATACTCTCTCTCAATCCGGAAGAAGGAACACTGACTGTCAGCGGCCATATCGAGGAGGGGAAAGTGATCTCTTACATGGTTCGCGACCCGAAGCGGGCCTATCAAGAGGCTGAGGAAATGGTGACCGCGCTTGCCAGCAAGTTCCCGGACAATGTCCCGAAATTTGGCATTTATATCAATTGCTGCGGCCGGGGAAATTCGCTCTATGGCAAAAAAAATGTCGATACCGCACTCATTCGAAAACATTTCGGAAATATGCCGCTGATCGGATTCTTCAGCTACGCAGAGATCGCCCCGACTTCATGCGGACCACAATGGCATAACTATTCAGGCGTTCTTGTTGTCTTTTCGGAAACACGCCTTGTGGAATATTAGCGTTGGCAGTTAATCACCTGATATTCGATCTCGGAAACACTCTGATTAACTTCAATCTTCACCTCGCTTCAGAAAGGCTTGCGAAGGAATTTCAAATGCCGGAAGAGGAAATATATCATTACCTCTTCCGGTCCGATTTTTTTGTCCAGTTTGAGAAGGGAGATATCGGTCCCGTCGAACTGGTGTCCAAATTCAATCAAAAGTTTGACCAGGATTTGACCGTCTCCGCATTTGATGACGCTTTTTCTCCTATCTTTTCTCCGCGGACCGAAATGATAAGCTTAGTCGAAACCCTGGTCGGGAAATATGAACTCTCGATTCTCTCGAATACCAATGTCTTGCACTGGCGGTATCTCGAGGGGAACTATCCTTTCCTGATGCAGTTTGACAATCGATTCTATTCTTTTATCATGCGGGCATTGAAACCCAATCCTGATATTTTCAATAGGGTACTGTCACAGACGCGAACCGAACCCGGTGAATGTCTGTTTATTGACGATCTTGAAATACATGTCGAAGGAGCACGACGTTCGGGAATTGACGCAATACACTTTCAGGGGGAGGAGAAACTTAGAGATACCTTGCGTGAAAAAGGAATCAATTAGTAGGCCGGCCCTGCGTTGACAAAACCGGCCTACTATCCTTTCCAGGCTATTTAAGCAGATTGGGGTTCTGGTAGATCATCAAATGAGCATAGGGCGTTCCTTCAAACATCACATAACTCCCGAACTTTCCTGGCAATGCGGGAATTCCGCTGGCTTTGGAATCCACCGGCCAGAACACCATCCAATGTGGCGGTTCGCTGACTCGTTTTGCACCTTCCTCAGGTTTCATCAAGATTTTTCCGCCCTTCTCAAAATGCCAACCCCCTTTTGCCATGTAAGAAATACCGGGTACCGTATTCGTCGGCTTGGGTGCGCCACTCATTAAATCGTTGATCCATTGGGAAGCGGCCTGATCGGCACAGATGGGGTCGGGAACATCCTGACCATCCACATCTGGAAAACAGGTGAATCCATTATTCCCTTTTTTCCCTTCCGTCATCTTTCCATCTTCTCCGGGCACCATCACAGTGGCGTCTTTGGCAATGGCGGCGGGCGCGGCACTTAAGGCGAGCTTTACGAGATCGTCCTTGCTCATCCCTTTAAGGGGACTCCCCTTTTTTTCTTCGCCTTTTGAAACGGCTGTTAATCCGATTAAGAACACGACTGCGAACAGAACGTGAAGATATTTCATACTTTTCCTCCTCCTTAACATGAAATAATTTTAAATCAGCAAACGAAATAGTGGCTTTTTCCAATCAGAATGTCAAGCTTTTGTAAATACCAGGTAACCTATTCTTCCTGAAACTTGAAATGCATCTCTTCCTGCATCTTTTTTAGACGATCGATCACAAAATCCACCATTTTCTGACTGGTTTCAAGGGTAGGACAGGCGGGTTCATAAGGTTTGAATTCTACAGGAGCCCCATAATAAATCCTTGTTTTTTTCCCTCTTACGGGAATGATCCTCCCTTTTGGAAGTATCCAGTTGGTTCCCTCAACCACAACCGGAATGATTCTGTCGGGCTTTGCCTCCCAGATTATTTTTCCGACTCCGGGCCTCCCAGTCAATAAACAACCATCCCGCGAACGGGTCCCTTCGGGGAATATGACCATGACACTCTCTTTTAACATTTCAGCCATCTGCTTCATAGCAACCGTGTCTCCTTTTCCCCGCCGAACGGGAAATGCGCCCCAGGCCGAAATGATATTTCGGACAACCGGATAATGAAACAATTCCTCCTTTGCGGGAGCGCGCCATCGAACCGGAGAAAAAATCGTATAGGAGGTAACCGCAATGAGAAAGGGATCGATCGCCGAGATATGATTGGAGAGGAGAAGAATAGATTTCTCTCCATATTGAGGCCGGTTATCTTTTCCAAGGATTTCGATTTTGTTGAAGACTTTGAAAACAATGATCCAGAAACCGATTCCTATTCCGCACCAGCATTTGATTAGAAAGCCGCGTATCCCGGACATGATAACGAATCAGACGGGTGGGACGTTCAGTTTGATCCCAAGTTCCTTAAGTTGTTTGGCATCAACCTGGGAAGGGGCATCCGTCATTAAACAGCTTCCCTTTTGTGTCTTGGGAAATGCAATCACTTCACGAATGGAGTTCATTCCGGTCATGATCATGGCCAGACGGTCTAATCCGAAGGCAATTCCTCCATGAGGAGGCGCACCATATTCGAGCGCTTCAAGTAAAAAACCGAATTTCTTGACAGCTTGTTCTTCGGAAATTCCAAGAAGCGAAAAGATTTTACTCTGGAGTTCTTTACGGTGAATTCGAATGCTCCCGCCTCCAATTTCAGTCCCGTTCAATACCATATCATAAGCTTTTGCCATGAGCTTGAGAGGTTCTTTTTCCAGAGAAGAGAGGTCCTCATCCATCGGAGAGGTAAACGGATGATGCATCGCAACATACCTTTTTTCATCCGAATCATATTCCAGGAGAGGAAAGTCTGTCACCCAGAGAAACTGGTAACTGTCTACGGGCACAAGATTAAGTCTTCCCGCAAGGGAAATTCTGAGATTCCCGAGGGTTTTGTAAACAACCTCCGCCGAGTCTGCAATAAAGAGGAGAAGGTCCCCTGGTTCACCGGCAAGCTTTTTGACGATTGCCATTCGAATTTCCTCGTTAAAGAATTTTGCGATCGGAGACTCGACGCCCTGCCCGGTCACCTTCATCCAGGCCATCCCTTTTGCTCCGAAGCTTTTGGCTTCCTCGGTCAATTCATCGAGTTCTTTTCTGGATAGACCGGATAGACCTTTCGCGTTGAGTCCTTTTACTTTGCCCCCTTTTTCAATGGCATCTTTAAAAACCTTGAAATCACTTATGTTGGCGCTTGTTGAAATATCTTTGAGTTCGAGACCAAAACGGATATCGGGTTTATCTGATCCAAACCGGTCCATCGATTCGCGATAAGTAAGTCTCTTAAAGGGAGTTTGAATTGCAAATCCTTTGATTTCACGGAAAATCTTGGCTATCATTTCCTCCATCAGGTTCATGATGTCTTCCCTCTCGATAAAAGACATTTCGATATCGATCTGGGTAAATTCAGGCTGGCGATCTGCTCGTAAATCCTCATCTCTGAAACAGCGGACGATTTGATAATAACGGTCAAAACCCGCAACCATCAAAATCTGTTTAAAAAGCTGGGGCGACTGGGGAAGCGCAAAAAATGTTCCCGGATTCAGTCGGCTGGGGACTAGAAAATCTCTTGCTCCTTCGGGCGTGCTTTTAGTTAGACAGGGCGTCTCGATGTCCAGAAATCCGTTGTCGTCAAGAAATTCCCGTGTCAACCGGGTAATCCGATGCCGGATTTTGAGATTCTCCTGCATTTCTGCCCGTCGCAAATCAAGATACCGATATTGAAGTCTGAGGGTTTCATTGGCCATCTCTGACCCTTTTTCTATCGAGAAAGGAGGCGTCTTGGAGGTATTGAGTATTTCAAGCTGGCTCACGTGAACCTCGATTTTGCCGCTTTTGAGATGTGGATTTTCCGTCCCTTGAGGACGGGCAACGACTTCTCCGGTCACCGATAACACAAACTCGCCTCGAACCTCCTTTGCTGTTTCATAAGCCGATTTTTCCCTCGGATCGATGACAATCTGGACGATGCCTTCCCGATCTCGAAGATCAATAAATATCAGTCCGCCATGGTCGCGCCTTTTGTGGAGCCATCCGGATAAAATGACCTTTCTGCCAATGAATCGATCGTCGATGTGACCGCAATAGTCTGTTCTTTTCATGATTTTCTCTATTGGGAAAGTCCCAGTTCGACCCTATCGGAAATCTATGCGATCAAACTGCGGAAGAGTTAGTGGCCAGGCCTGTGAAGAGGCGATTCAAGACCATTGAATTGATTGACGGCTCTCCTAGGAACTCGACGAATTGCAGGTGCAAGGGGCACTGCAAGATTCTTGAGCATTTTAATCTCCTTGGAATCGAGATACCGAAACATCCCTGTCGGAACGTCATTTAAATCAAGAAATGCGTATCGGGTTCTCTTGATTTTCAGAACCGGATGTCTCAATTTCAAGAGCATATTTTTAATCTGACGATTTTTACCCTCATGAATTTTCATTTCAATCCAGGAGTTTTCTTCGGTAATGCCCAGCTTTTTTATTGAAGCCGGAGCGGTTTTTTTTCCGAACAGAACGACCCCCTCCTCCAGCTTCTTGATTTCTCCCTCTTCCAATACCCCTTTTAATTTGACCTGATAGGTTTTCTGAATTTCGCTTTTGGGATGCATCAATGCGTTGGCCAGATCTCCGTCGTTGGTCAGCAACAAAAGACCTTCCGTATCGTAATCGAGCCTTCCAACCGGATAAACCCTCCCTTTAATTCCCTTTAATAGCGACAGGACCGTCGGACGACCTTCAGGATCACTCATCGAAGTGATATAGTTTTTAGGCTTGTTCAGTAGAATACAAACTTTGGTCTGTTTGGGATTGATCAGCTTGCCATTCACTTTGATATGATCCTGGTCTGAATCCGCCTTGCTTCCCATTTCAGTCACGACTTTGCCGTTGACGGTGACCAGGCCGCTCAGGATCAATTCTTCCGCTTTCCTTCGGGAAGTCACCCCCGATTTGGATATGATTTTCTGTAATCGTTCTAACACTCTTCTTTTTCCTTATATCAGACTCAGGTTAACATGCTTGCTCAAAAACTTCAGAGATCCCCTGCCGGGGACTTCCCCCATTAAACTTTTGGAGGAGGGTCGCAAGACCACAGTTCCGAAGATGACCAACATCCTTCATAAGGGCCATTCAGAAGGGGTCATATGCAAGGCGGAGCAAAGCCTTGTACCGGAGTGTACAATGTAAGTACATGAGGATCAAGGCTGAAGCGACAACACCGCAGATGGCTCCTTATCAAGGGACCAAGTTATTCCCATTCAATGGTTGCGGGTGGCTTTGAACTGATATCATAGACGACCCGGTTGACGCCTTTTACTTCATTAATAATTCTATTCGAAAGGCTCCCAAGGAGTTCGTAAGGCAACCGGACCCAATCGGCTGTCATCCCATCCTGGCTGGTGACGGCACGAATCGCCAGTACATTTTCATAGGTTCTTTCATCACCCATCACGCCCACTGTCTTAATGGGAAGGAGAACCCCAAATGACTGCCAAATTGTCTTGTAAATCGGAAATTTTTGAACTTCGTCACTGACGATGGCATCCGCTTCCTTAAGTATTTCCAGCCGGTTCTTAGTGACCTCGCCTATGATTCGAACGGCCAACCCAGGTCCGGGAAAGGGCTGACGCCACAAAATTTCATCCGGCACGCCCAATTCATGGCCTAACTTTCTGACTTCATCTTTAAAAAGTTCTCTGAGCGGCTCGATGATTTTGAATTTCATCTTCTTGGGAAGACCACCTACATTGTGATGGGTTTTAATTTTGGCCGACGGACCTTTAAACGAAACTGATTCGATCACGTCGGGATAAAGCGTCCCCTGAACCAGAAACTTGACTCTGCCCACTTTCTTCAATTTTTTGGCCTCTTGCTCAAAGACCTTTATAAATTCTGTTCCAATCAGTTTTCTCTTTCTTTCCGGATCAACGATCTTTTTTAATTTCAATAGGAATCGTTTTGAGGCATCGACATACTGAAGGTTAAACTTTAAGTTATTCTTATAAGTATGTACAACTCTTTCAACTTCACCCTTTCTTAGAAGTCCATTATTGACAAAAATACAGGTCAGCTGGTTGCCCACTGCGCGATGAACGATCGAGGCCGCGACGGTCGAATCCACTCCGCCGCTTAACGCACAGATGACATGGTCATTTCCCACAAATTCCTGAATTTCCTTCGAGACTTTATGCAAAAGAGACGAGACCGTCCAGGTTGGTGAACATCCGCAGACACCGTATACAAAATTTTGAAGAATTTTGATTCCCATCGGGGTATGAGCCACTTCGGGATGAAACTGAATGCCGTAGAATCTTTTTTTGGCCTCTTTCATCGCCGCGATGGGGGAATTTTCAGTGTGCCCCGCTCTAATAAAACCCGGGGGCATTTTTTCAATCTTGTCTCCGTGGCTCATCCAGACGGTGATCACCGAGGACAGCGTAAAGGTGGTAATATCCTTGAAAAGATCGGAAGAGTCGTCAATAAACATATCAGACTTTCCAAACTCCCTTCGGACTGACTTGATGACTTCGCCTCCCAACACTTTGGTCATGAGTTGCATCCCATAGCAGATACCGAGTATCGGAACTTTCATGTCAAAGACGCGTTTGTCGCAAAGAGGAGATTTCGCCGTGTAAACCGAGGCCGGACCGCCCGATAGGATAATACCCTTCGGTTGAAACTCTTTTATTCTGGAATAGGGAGCGTTATAGGGGAAAATTTCGCAATAGACACTGCTCTCCCTGATTCGACGGGCGATCAGCTGCGTGTACTGCGAACCAAAATCAAGGATAACGACCTTTTCTCGATCCTCATGCATTTAGCGGTCCCATTCTCTTTGATAGTTCGGCGCTTCTTTAGTAATGATGACATCGTGCGCATGGCTTTCTCTCAATCCCGCCTGAGTGAGCCGGATGAATTTTCCATTCTTCCTAAGTTCTTCAATCGTTTCGCAACCGCAATATCCCATGCCTGATCGAAGACCGCCCACCAGCTGATAAACAATGGCAGACATCGAACCTTTATAAGGCACTCTTCCTTCAATCCCTTCAGGCACTAATTTATGCTGAGGCTCCCCTTCCTGAAAATATCGGTCTCTCCCCCCGCGTTCCATCGCACCGAGGGATCCCATACCCCGGTAGACTTTATAGCTTCTCCCCTGGTAAATCACAGATTCTCCCGGTGATTCCTCAGTACCCGCAAACATACCCCCGATCATCACGGAATTGGCTCCCGCGGCAATGGCTTTAGTAATATCCCCCGAAAACTTGATCCCGCCGTCAGCGATGACAGGAATTTTTCCTTTAGCCGCCACTTCGGCGACTTTAGAAATGGCAGTAATCTGGGGAACGCCTGCTCCCGCAACAATGCGGGTTGTACAAATTGAACCCGGACCGACACCCACTTTCAGGCCATTCACACCTGCCTTCATTAAAGCGGCGGCCGCCTCCCCTGTTGCAATATTTCCTCCGACAACCTCTAATCTCGGATGTTTCCTTTTGACGTTTCTGACGGTATCGAGAACCGACTGCGCATGTCCATGGGCTGTATCGACAATGACGACATCGACCGCCGCCTTCACCAGGGCATCCACTCTCTCCATTGAATCGCGTCCGACTCCAACCGCCGCACCGACTCTGAGTCGGCCTAATTTATCTTTGCAGGAGTGGGGATAAACAATTTCTTTTTCAATATCTTTAATGGTAATCAATCCCTTCAACTCAAATTTTCTGTTTACGACGGGAAGTTTTTCGATACGATTTTTCTGCAGAATTTCACGAGCTTCCATCAAAGTCGTTCCTTCTGGAACGGTAATCAAATTCTCCTTCGTCATGACTTCGGAAACTTTTAGATTCATTCTCTTTTCAAACCTGAGATCACGATTGGTCAAAATGCCGACCAGCTTATTATTTAACACAACCGGAATTCCCGAAATATGGAACTGCGACATGATTGCAAAAGCGTCACCGATTTTCTGTTCCGGAGAGATCGTAATCGGATTGATAATCATCCCGCTTTCGGATTTCTTCACCTGTTCGACCTCCGCCACCTGTTCCTTGATCGAAAAAGCCCGATGAATGATTCCAATTCCCCCTTCGCGGGCCAGTGCGATCGCCAGGCGTGATTCCGTAACGGTATCCATCGCGGCGCTGACAATCGGAATTTTTAACGCGATATTTTGGGTCAATAACGTTTCGGTGTTCACCTCTCTCGGAAGCGTATTGCTATAGGCAGGGAGCAACAAGACATCGTCAAACGTCAGGCCGATTTCGATTTCTTTTGAATGATTTTCTTTAGGCAATTTGACGCTCTTTTCCAGTTAAACTAATTGATTTTACAAGAACTTTTTAATGCGGATTTCGATTGACTTTAAAATGATTAAGATTGTCAAGTTTAACAAAGTTAAAAATAGAGGTCAAGAAAAACATTTTCCTTTGAAAATTCAGAGGCTTTTGAAGGAAATCATTGACAAAATAAAAGCAAAATATTACTATTTTACCTTTCATCGGCTCTGGAAATTTTTTTCAGAGCTTTTTTTATTGAGATCTTCGACTTTAGGAATGAGATGTCCACTTTAGTGATTGTTGGCGCCCAATGGGGAGACGAAGGAAAAGGAAAAATCGTCGATATCTTATCCGAACAGTCCGATATGATTGTCCGTTATGCCGGAGGCCATAATGCCGGTCACACGGTCATGGTCGATCAGGAAACATTTATTCTGCATTTAATCCCTTCCGGAATTCTTCATCCGGGGAAAACCTGTATTATCGGAAACGGGGTTGTACTCGATCCCGCGGCATTTATTGAAGAAAAAGAACTACTTGTCAAAAGAAATATTGAAGTTGCCCGAAATCTCTGGATCAGCAAGAGTGCCCATCTCATTATGCCCTATCACCGGGCAATTGACCGGGAAAGTGAAAACCTAAAAGGGAACAGAAAGATCGGCACTACCGGCCGGGGAATAGGACCCAGTTATGCCGATAAAATCTCCCGGATCGGAATCCGGGTTTCTGACCTCCTCGATCCCCATCTCTTTCGTGAGAAATTAAAAACAAATTTGACCGAGATGAACTTTTTTCTCGAACATTTGTACCGGGCCAAGGGATTTGAACTTGAATCGGTGTATCAGGAATATATGGGATATGCCAAAGAGATTACAGAACATACTGCCGATACTTATTTGATGATCAATCAGGCAATACAAAATAAAAAAAAGGTCTTGTTCGAAGGGGCCCAGGGAACGCATCTCGATATTGACCACGGAACGTATCCATTTGTTACCTCATCGAGCGCAGTTGCAGGAGGAGCTTGTACCGGCGCGGGAGTGGGTCCGACTTCAATTAACAAAGTATTGGGCGTCGCGAAAGCATACACGACCCGTGTCGGAAGCGGACCATTTCCTTCGGAATTACAGGGTGCCGAGGGCGAAAACCTCCGGAAAATCGGAAAAGAGTTCGGCTCAACCACCGGTCGCGCCAGACGATGCGGTTGGTTTGATGTTTTATCAGTACGATACGCTGTCATGGTCAATGGACTTTCAAGTCTCGCTATCACAAAACTTGACGTGCTGGACTCATTCGATACGATTTCAGTCTGTACCGCCTATCGGTATAACGGAAAAGTCTACCAGGAGATGCCGACCGACCAGACCATTCTTTTCGGGGCGGAACCGGTCTATGAAATCCTTCCAGGTTGGAAAACACCCACAGTCGGAATCACTCAGTACGACAAACTTCCAAAAAACGCTCAAAGTTACCTGAAAAAAATTGAAGCGTGGTGCCAGTGCAAAATCGAAATGATTTCAACCGGTTCAAAAAGAAATCAGACAATATTCGTTGACCACCCTTTTTCTTGACTTGCATTAATTGATTTGTTAAATTAGCTCTCTTGTTTTAGAGCCGCTAGCTCAGTTGGTAGAGCACCGCCCTTTTAAGGCGGGTGTCGTTGGTTCGAATCCAACGCGGCTCATATTATATTTGGGGGCCCGTGAGGATTCGCAAAGCGCAATCCTCCGATGCCCCCAAACCGCAGATTTTTGAGCGGCTAACAGTTACACAAGCAGATTGGTCAAAAAGGTCCAGCGACAAGGCCCGAGAAACGAGGCAACGCAGGCGTACTTTTCGGTACGTTGAGGAAGCCGAGATTCGAGAAAGACGTCGATGGTCCCTTTTTCAGCAATCTGCCACAGGGTCCCCATCGTCTAGCCCGGCCCAGGACATCGCCCTTTCACGGCGGTAACACGAGTTCAAATCTCGTTGGGGACATTACCTTGCTAGATGAGCGGAGCGGTCTCTTCTTCAGCGGAGCTATCTAATCCCGACAGTCTTCTTTGGTCCCGTCTAATCGCTTGTTGTGTAAAGGAGACCCTTTTCCCCGCTAAATCCCTTGTCCTCAAATTTTCAGGACGTTTTAATCACTCCCATGCACACTCGACTCGCGCTCTCTAGAATCATTTCGGCATTTTCTTATTCCCAACTCAAAAACTCATTCTAACTTTAATCTTTTTATTTATTCCTTCTTTCCAAACTGTTTTCGATCCGCAATGAGTTGATGAAAAAGAGAATATCGATTTCTCTATATAGAAAATGATATTCTACCTCTTTATCGATTTGGAAATAATATTCTTCGCGCGAGGTCGACTTGATGAGCGTAAACCTAATAAGAGTCTTATTGGTCGAAAGCAGTCCAAATGAAAGAAAAAAATTAGTCAAACTGATAGTCGGGACAAAAGAAACCCCAATTAAAACGATTCAAAAATCTTCCATAAAAACCGCTTCTTCCATTCTAAAGGAGAAAAAGTTCGATCTTATTCTTCTCTCTGTGCAAACTGAGGGTCCTCAGCACTCTTTGTCAATCAATGAAATTAGAACGGTGGCTGCTCTGAATGTTCCTCTCATCATCCTCATGGATCGAGTCGATAAGAACTTTGCGAACGAGACTCTCCAATTGGGTGCTCAGGACTGCCTGTTCAAAAATAAATTAGATCCCCAATTATTGTTTCAAGCCATCAATTACGCGATAAAATTCAAGAAGATGGAAATATCACTCCATAAAATGGAGGGACAGCTTGCCAAAAAATCCCGGCTTCAGACAAAACATCAGGAGTACCATGATCTGCTCCTCGCCCTTATGGAAGAAACAACAGATACGATTTTCGTCAAAGACAATGAGGGTCGGTTTTTACTGCTCAATTCAACTGCCGCAGGCAACCTCGGGAAAAGACCTGAGGAGATGATTGGGAAGACAAACCGAGATTTGCCAATCCCGAGTATGAGCAAAAACTCCATGGAAGAAACGGACCAGGCGGTTTTTCAAACAGGGAAATCAATATCGTACGAAGTGACTCTCAATGGACCTGAGGGGCCTAGAACCATGTTCACGACGAAATCGCCCTTTCGCGACCATCATGGAAAAATTATCGGGCTGATCGGTATCAGTCGGGATATTACCCAACAGAAACTCGCTGAGGAAACTCTTCGGACGGAACATGCCTATCGTAAACCGATCGAAGAAGCCATGCAGGCAGGCGTTGTGGCGATGGCCAACATAACCCGAAAGATCATATACGTGAGCCCTGCATTTTGTAAAATCGTGGGATGGAGTGAACAGGAACTGCTCGGGCAGACTCCCCCCTTCCCATTTTGGCCACCCGAAGACACGGATAAGATCTTCGAGATTTTAAAGAGCCGTTTTCTGACCGACAGTCCACCGGAAATTGAAATCCGGTTTCAGAGAAAGGATGGTGAACGTTTTCCTGTTCTCATCAAGAGCGCTCCTCTTACGGACGGGCACGGAAACAAGATTGGAATGGTTTCCACAATAGCTGACATCACCAATCAAAAACTGTCCGAAACCAGGCTGAGAGAGGGTCATAACTTATTAAGATCAATCGTGGAAGGAACAAATGATTCGATTTATTTAATTGATCTTGATGGACGTTATTTAATGATTAATTCCAGTGCGTCGCGAATTCTCGGAAAGCCTTCCGAAGAAATCGTCGGGAAACATATGTCAGAATTCTTTTCACCCCAATACGTCCGAATTTTCGAAGAAAAAGACCGGATGATCCTGAAGTCTGGGAAAATAGATACCAGTGAAACCAGGATATCGATCAATGGAACGGACCGTACTTTCTTAACAACAAGAGGACCCGTCCGGAACCATGAAGATAAAATAATCGGATTTTTTGGTATTAGCCGGGACGTTACGGAAAAGAAAAACGCCGAAGAAATCCTGCAGAAAAGCGAAGAGAGACTTCGTGCCGTAATCGATAACTCGACTGCCGTCATATATCTGAAAGACCTCGACGGCAAGTATTTGCTGGTTAACAGAAAATTTAAAGAATTATTCCTCATTTCAAAAAATGACGTCGTCGGAAAAACGGACTACGATATTTTTCCGGCCGAACTGGCAGAAAAATTTCGAGCCAATGATCGGGAGGTCATCAAAAAGAAAGCGCCCCTGGAATTCGATGAGACCGCACCTCATGGTGATGGAGTTCATTACTATATTTCTGTAAAATTCCCGCTGGTAGACAATCATGGAGACGTATACGCTGTGTGTGGTGTCTCTACCGATATTACGGATCGCAGAAGCCGGGAGGAGGACGAGATGAAGATAGAAAAACTCGAGTCTTTGGGACTTCTGGCAGGAGGAATTGCCCATGATTTCAACAATATCTTAACAGCGGTTTTGGGAAATATCTCGCTCGCCAAATCTTTCCTCGAGTCAAGATCGCAGCTCTTGACCAGATTGGACGAGGCGGAACGGGCCACCTTGCGGGCCTCAGAACTCGCAAAACAGCTTCTTACCTTTTCCAAAGGGGGAGCGCCTATCAAGAAGATCGTTTCCATTCAAACCCTGATTGAGCACTCCGTCCAGTTTGCCCTGACGGGCTCGAATGTCCAATGCCAGCATTTCTTTCAAGAAGGCCTCTGGCCGATTGAAGCAGATGAGGGACAGATCATCCAGGTCATTCAAAATTTGACGATCAATGCGAAACAGGCGATGCCGTCCGGAGGGGCGATTCGAATTGAAGCCGGTAACCATTCGGTGGAAGATTCGGCCACACATGAGATGGCCATCCGAAAGGGAAATTACCTGCTCATCACGATAAAGGATCAAGGGGTCGGCATTCCGAAAGAACACCTTTTAAAGATTTTTGATCCCTATTTTACGACCAAAACCCATGGGAGCGGTCTGGGTCTTTCGATCACGCATTCGATTATCAAAAGACATCAGGGATATATTACGGCGGAATCCAATTCGGAAGGGGGAACCACCTTTTTTATCTATCTGCCTGCCGCACCTCTCGCCGTTATTCCTCAAGAAGTTATTGAGTCCGATACCATGACCAGAGGAAATGGGAGGATTCTCGTCGTGGATGATGAAGAGAGTATCCTTAGTCTCGCCGGCGAAATTCTGACTTATCTCGGATATTCCGCCAAATTAGTCAAAAAAGGAACCGAAGCTGTTCAAATCTATAAAGATGAATTAAATTCCGGTCATCCGTTTGATCTGGTCATCACAGATCTGACTGTTCCGGGAGATATGGGCGGAGTCGAGATCCTGCAAATGCTGCGCGATCTCGAACCCCGGGTGAAAGTGATTGTTTCAAGTGGTTATTCAAATGATCCGGCCATGTCCGATTTTAACCGTTTTGGCTTTTCAGATCGACTCAAGAAACCGTACCGCGCCTTTGAAGTGAGCGAGGCCGTGAAGCGGGTCTTGAAAACAAGACGATCGGGAGATTAATAAATTTTATTTGAAATAATTTGATTTTGTACTTACGGATTATTCTATGGAATTATTTTCTGGAGAATATTACTGAGATCAATCAGGCTGTGAGCCCTTGCGATAAAACCTGAAAATCCATACGATTTATAATTCGCAACTGAAGGGTCCCGATTACGATCGACATTCCAGATCTTTTTCGGGCTATTTTCGACGAGAAGAAGTTTGATGGGGCTGGATGACTCCAATGTTCAAAAGGAGGCAATCTCCTTATACTATTGATTCTTCCCATTCTTTCACTCCGGCCGGTTCAAGGTTGAACGGGAGAACCGCAGTGCGCACATCTTTTTGCTGCAATCGGAATTTCAGACAGACACTCCAGACATGGCTTCGTCGTTATTTCTTTTGGGACTGCGACTTCTCCCTTTCTCAAACGATTCATCGCTTTAACCACCATAAATATTGCGGCAGAAACAATTAAAAAATCAACAAGGGAATTAATGAAAACCCCATACCGTAATGTGGGGGCTCCAGCCGCCTGTGCGGCTGCCAACGTCGGAAAGGATTCCCCTCTGAGGGTAATAAATAGATTGCTGAAATCAACGCCACCTATCAGGAGGCCTATCGGCGGCAATAAAACATCGTTCACCAAAGAAGCCACGATTTTGCCGAATGCGGCCCCAACGACAATTCCCACTGCCATATCGACTACATTACCCCTCATGATAAAAGCTTTAAATTCTTTAATCATTTTGAGTCTCCCTATATGAATGCCTAAATCAATATGGCGTTTCTATTACGGATTAAATCAAGTTCGGGTCAACCAATCAATTTCTTCTTTTCGAGAACCTGCTCCCAAAATAAACTCTCTGTCTCGAGCAGACGTATAATATAATGATCGTTTCTGGCAATTTGAAGATGTATATCCGGCTTATCCGGAAGGTAACAGTAAAAATCGATGACGGGAAGATCAGTGACTGCCAGAATATGCTGTAACTGACCGTAGTAATAGTCTGGCACTTTTCGATAAATTGAAGCCTTGCGGTAAACACTCTCGCCGCATTTAATTTCGACAACCGTATTTCCATTCCTGGCTAAACCATCGACACTTGCACGGAGCCATTCGTATTCAACACTTTGAAGGCAGGCGGGATCGACCTGAATGCCAACTTTGGCCTCGAACTGTTTTCTTGCCAAAGGTTCAAGCGCCGTCCCTCTTATCATCGCAGCATTCGGGCCTTCTCTTTTGCCTCCACATTTCTCGGACAGAAGTTCCTCGGGTGTCTTCCAGGGATTTTCTCCCATAATCGTCGGAGCATCCGACGCTCCTATTCCTTGACATCGCCAGTCGAGCCATTCCCTCTCACCTTGTTGGAGAGCCACGATTGTATAGGTCATATGTACCTCGAGTGAGCATGCGCTGAACTTCTAATCCAGGTAACATACAATGTTTTTAACGTTAAGGCTACTCCGAAGTTGAAAATCTGATCCAATTATGATTACATCATATAGGACAATCTTGTGACCGACTCAAAATTGAATATAACAGAACAGCACTGGCTTTTGAAATCAGAACCTTCCACATTCTCGATTGAGGATCTGGAAAAGTCCAGAAATGGTACGGCTTCGTGGGACGGCGTCCGGAATTACCAGGCGAGAAACTTTCTGCGGGACCAGATAAAAAAAGGCGACGGCGTTCTTTTTTATCATAGCAGTTCAGATTCCATCGGAATTGCGGGTGAAGCAGTCGTGGTACGGGAGGGATATCCAGATCCCTCTGCATTCAATCCGGCAGATCCTCATTACGATCCCAAGAGCGTTTCGAAATCGCCCACCTGGTTCACAATCGAGATTATGTTGGTCCGAAAATGTCGCGAAATCATTTCTCTGAAACAGCTCCGTACGATTCCGTCTCTTCAAGAGATGAAATTGCTCCAGCGCGGAATGCGGCTTTCAGTACAACCCGTCACGGCCAGGGAATGGGAAGTCATCATGACTCTTCCGCAGTGGGGTCCGGTCAGGAAGTCTAAAGGGTGACGATCACCGGAAAGAAAAGTTTGAATGTTGATATTGTTTCGGATCTGGTCTGCCCCTGGTGTTTTATCGGGAAAAGGCATCTCGAAAAAGCGTTGACTCTCGTTTCAACTTCTTCGGAACTGAAACTCTCCTGGAAACCATTTGAACTCAACCCTCACCTTCCGCAAGGTGGTGTCAATTATCACGAATATCTATCAAATAAATTTGGAGATGAGGAGGAGTTTCAAAATGTTCAGCATCGGGTTCAGGAAGCCGCCGGATCAATAGGACTGCATCTTGAATTTGATCGTATCGAGCGTCTGCCCAATACATTTGATGCGCATCGTCTGGTCTGGTTTTCCAACCGGACAGGCCGGCAGAATCAACTCGTAGAGGCTCTTTTTAGAGCCGTGTTTCTTGAAGGGAAATTTATTGGAGATCATCATACACTCGTTGAAATCGCCATAACCGCGGGGCTTGACCCCGCCGAAGTGAGACCATTTCTCGATTCATCCCAGGGAAAAGATGAGGTTCAAGTCGAAAAAGCGCTCTCTCACAACAGAGGCGTCCTGGGGGTGCCGAACATTCTGATCAACGGCCGTTACGTCGTCCGGGGAGCCCAGCCACCCGAATTCATAGCAAGATTTCTGGAAAAGGCACTTCATGATTCAACCGAACCGTTTTGAGAAATTCCGCCTCAAGCCCAAGTTCGGGAACCGAGCTTTCCAAAGTTAGTGGTCGTGTCGATGGACACAGTACGGTCCTTCACAGCCCATGAGATCTTCTTTCGGACGATAACCGGGACCAATGCGGAACTGTTCCTGCGTTTCATATAAGGGGCGTTCAACTTCCTGAGATTCAAATTCAAAATCAAGATCAACTGCCCCCTGAGGTGGAATCACAATCTCTTTCTCTACCGGCTTCATATGCGGGTGCCACGCCGTAACGTGGTAACTCCCAGGCGGAATTCGATCAATCATATACTTCCCGTCTTTCCCCGTTTTAGCATAGTAAGGATTGTCCACAATCCAACCCCAAGTCTGCATATATTCGTGCATGCCGCAAATCATCTGTGCTATTTTCATTCCCTCTTCAAAGTGGAGACTCCCGCCATGCCTATTGTCGGCGACCGGTATCGGAAAGTTCAAGATGACATTGCCTTTTTCCGGCTGATACACTTGTCCATTGTGCACGATTGGATCACGATTTAAAACAGCTAACGGAGAATCGTTTCTCAGAATCATCACGAGAGGATGGACATGGGTCAATGTTCCTTCATGGGTCTCAAACTGTTCGGCATCAGCTACATCGTAGGGGTGAAACATACAATTCACAGCTACGAATTCATTTTTAATATATCGAAATGGTTTTCCTCTTTTTACATCCTGAATGGCAATCACGACATCCTGCAATCCTCCTTCAAGATCAACATGGAATTCTTTCAGGAGTACATGTCCGTTTCCATCAGAAATCTTTTTGCAATAGACGCCATATTCATAAAGGGCGATCGGAAACGTTCGATTTTCAGGAACAGGCCCCCTCAATTTGACCTTCCCTGTCAGAGATCCACCATGGAGTGTCTCTCCCATTTCATACGCAAAACCCGGGACACTCCCGAATCCTGTGAGGAGAAATCCGGTCATCACGACTTTCAACAAGAAATAGAATCGTTTCATTTCAAACCCTCTGAGGTCACTTCGATTTTCCATCATAATAAAATTCATCTTGTTTTTAAACCATTACTTTCATGGGTGCCAAGCTGGCCAAGTTTTTTCTGGCCCTCAAAGATCTAAATATGTTAGGCTACCCACTTCAGCGTCTTGAATGAGAACTTGAGAGAATTCGCTCAAATTAACAATCCATTAATAACGGGAATCAAAAAGGAGGCAATTATGTCCATCAATCGCAAAGCATCAGCCGCATGGAACGGAAATTTAAAGGAAGGAAAAGGAACGATTTCAACGCCGAGCGGAGTATTGAAAAACACCCAGTATTCATTCGGAACACGCTTCGAAAATGCTGCGGGAACAAATCCTGAAGAATTAATCGCGGCCGCCCATGCTGGATGTTTCTCAATGGCTCTTTCAGGACAGCTAGGCAATGCTGGCATGACCGCTGAAAGTATTGAAACAACGGCCTCTTTGACGATGGAAAAACTGGAAGCGGGATTTACCATCACTTCAATTCATTTGAATACGACCGTTAAAATTCCGGGAGCCGACAAATCTAAATTTGAAACAGCCGCCAACAATGCAAAAGCCGGTTGTCCCATCTCTCGTCTGCTAAATGCCAAGATCACGATGGATGCAAAACTGATCGCTTAGAATCTTGTGAGGAGACAGGGGTGAAGCGTCGGGGGCAAAGTTCAGGTCTTGATATCCCTTGCCCTTTACCCCTGACACCTTACAGAAGGACTCATTCTTCCCTTCCGATTCTGAAACTTTTTCAGCATGCCAAAACAGATTACCCTTAAAGAGTCCAAGAGCATCGACATCGCTCTTCTGAAAGAACTCTATCAACATGCCCCCTGGGCCAAAGATCGTTCACTTGCTGACATCAAAAGAGCCCTCGCACAATCTACTTTGGTGATTTCTGCATGGGAAAGGGACCTGTTGGTCGGTTTCGCACGAGTTTTGTCGGACAAAGTTTTTCGAGCAACTATCTGGGATGTCATCGTTCGTCCAGATTACCAACAAGAAGGGATCGGATCGATGATCGTTGAAAAAATCATTGCCCATCCCTCACTCAGAAACGTCGATCGGTTCTGGTTAAACACCAAACAGCCGGAATTTTACAAAAAATTCGGTTTTGTTCCGAGCCAGGAAGCGATGCTTCTTGCCCGAAAGACAAGAATCCCTTAATCTGCTCAAAAAGGTTTAGATGTCGCCTGTGGAGGACTTCCACTATTGGATTAAAACTGGTCGTAGGTCGTCAGGCCGCAATTTTTCGAGCGACGAAGGCGTACGATTACGGTACGTTGAGAGGACTGGAAGGCGAGAACGTAACAGATAAATCTTTTTTCAGCGGATTACGAGGGTTGTTTGTCGATCTGGTACTTGTCGAGCCTGTACCTAAAGGATCTGAAATTCAGATGGAGCAATTTAGCTGCCTCCGTCTTTACCCAGCGGGTCTTTTCCAGCGCCTTAATTAAAATGTCCTTTTCGACTTCTTCAATATATTTTTCCAGATCCACTCCAGCTTCCGGAATTTCCCGAATCTTTACAGAATCCGACAACGCGATAGGACGCATGCTCGCCAATACATCTTCTTTCATGATCCTGGAATTTGAGGTGAGCGAGACAACTCTCTCAAGCATATTTTCAAGTTCTCGAACGTTTCCTTTCCACTCCTGTTCCATCAAGACATTAATCGCTTCCTGATCAATACCGAGAAGTTGCTTATTTAAAAGCTTATTGAATTTTTTTAGAAAGAAGTCGGACAACAGCGGAATATCATCTTTTCGCTCTCTTAAAGGAGGAAGGAAAACCGGAATCACATCAAGACGGTAAAAGAGATCTTCCCGAAATGAGCTTTCGGCAACAGCTTTTACCAAATCTTTATTCGTCGCGGCGACAATCCGCACGTCAACTTTAATATCTTTCGTCCCGCCCACTCTTCTAAACTCCCTTTCCTGGAGGACTCGGAGCAGTTTGACCTGTATGGATAACGACGTATCCCCTATTTCATCCAGGAAGAGTGTTCCGCCATCCGCAATCTCGAACAGTCCCTGTTTATTCATAACGGCCCCGGTGAAAGATCCTTTCATATGTCCGAAAAGTTCGCTTTCCAGCAGGTTCTCTGGGAGAGCGCTGCAGTTTACGGTCACAAAAGGTTTTTCCCTTCGTCCCGATCTTTCGTGAATAGCACGGGCCACCAGCTCCTTTCCGGTTCCGCTCTCTCCCGTAATCAGGATATTGCTGCTGCTATCAGAGATTTTTTCGATCAAATCGAGAATTTTACTCAAAGCCTGGCTTTTTCCAACAATATTTCGTGGCGAAACCAGTTCATTCAAGGAATGGCGCAGCTGACTGTTTTCCTTGCGGAGAGACTGTTTTTCGAGCGCATTTCGAATGATCAGCTTTACCTCGTCAATTTTGAACGGTTTTATCAAATAATTGTAGGCTCCCTGCTTCATGGCCTCTATCGCGGTTTCTGTCGTCGCAAATGCAGTTATCATTAAGACAAGGGTGTCCGGAGAGACTTCTTTGACCCCTTTTAATACATCCAGGCCGCTCATTTTCGGCATCTTGATATCCGTAATGACGAGATCAAAAATGTCCTTTCCGATCTGCTGAATGGCCTCCTCACCGTCAGATGCGGTCGTCACGGCATATCCTTCGTTGGAGAGAACAATGCCCAGGAATTCCCTCATGCTTTTCTCGTCATCGACAATCAGAATTTTAGCCAATCAAATACTCCTTGACGCGATCCACGATTAACGTTTGTTCATCTTGCAAAATTGGAAAAACAAGTTTGAATTCGGTTCCTTCACCGGAACCACTTTTAACGGATATCTTTCCGCCATTTTCTTCAACAATCCGGTGAACAATGGATAGACCGAGTCCGGTGCCATGATCTTTAGTGGAATAGAATGGATTAAATACCCTACCAATTGAATTGCTCGGAATTCCGATACCATTGTCCTCAAATGAAAGAAACCAATACGACTTTTCATTTTTCGAAGGTTCCTTTCCGGCTCGAATTTTTATGATTCCCCCGTTCGGCATGGCTTCAGATGCGTTTAACAGGAGATTCCAGAACACCTGTTTGATCATATCCTGATCTAAAAACACAGTGGCTAACAGGGGGTCCAGGATCAGGTCAACTTGAACCCCCTGAGCACAGGCTCCGGAGTTCTGAAAGAAAAAGATTTCTTCCTCAATATAGGATTTTATTTGTGTCATCGTTCTTTGTGGGGAGCGAGGCCTCGCGTAATTCAGAAAATCGGAGATCAAATGATTTAATCTCTCTGCCTCCTTCAGCGCAATTTCCATCAATTTATGTTGATGGTCCTTTAAGTTCAATTCTTGCCTGAGGACTTCCATTGAACCGCTCAAGGACGCCAGTGGATTCCTGATCTCATGGGCAATACCTGCGGCCATCTCTCCTAAGTGAGCCAGCCGTTCCTTAAGTTTAATAGACTCTTCCATCTCTCTAATTTTGGTTAAGTCCTGAAAGGTTCCGACAAAACCCCTTTGTTCACCCTCATCGTTTTTTAACGCCGATAACGTCATGCCAATCAGGAGACGAGTTCCATTTTTCTTTTTGCCTTCCTTGTCAAATCGAATCGTTCCGAATTTCATTTCCCACTGCTCCTGGGAAACGGGAATTCCCGGCCACCCGAAAACAGTCCACCATTTTTTATCGATAACCTCTTCCCGAAGATAACCCGAAATGGTTTCAGCGGCCGTATTAAAGGATAGAATGCTTCCCTTCAGGTCCGTGGTTAATAATCCGCTACCCATGCTGCGTACCACATTTTCATGAAAAGCCCGTAACGCCAATAATCCCCGATCCCGTTCAGCCAGTTCCTTTCGGGTCCTGTTCAATTTCTCGGAAAGGAGACCACTCATCAATGCAACCGTAAAGAAAATAATAAGGTAAAGAAAAAAAGAGTAAAACACCTCGCGTTCTGAAATATTAGTCGGACTGAAATAGCCAAACACGCCCCATTTAAAGTACTCCAGGTCAACCACGGTACCGTATAATATGAATGCAAGCGATGCGACAAAAAAGGCTCCAAAACGATTTAATAAGAGAGCCCCGGATATAATGGAAAGGATATAAAGAAACGAGAACGGACTTTCAACAGATCCGGTAAACATCACCAGCAAGGTCTCAATAAACACGTCTATCGAAAGCTGAACCAGTGAAAGATGGACGAGATTTTCCATCCGATTTAACAGATAAAAATAGCCCAAAGTGAGAAAATAAATATAACCGAGCAAGACGGAGGGAAAATAGAGAGACAGAGGTGAATTAATGGTCCCGATCTGAAAAAGGAGAGAGGCTCCGAAAAGAAGCGTCATCAGGGAGACTCTGACGATGTTTAACCACTTGATTCTTTCCTTCAGGTCCTCCATTCGAATATTGAGTTTCTCTTCCGCCGTGGCAATTTTCATAAAAAATGGGATTTGAAAGGATAAACGACTCGGTAGAGGGTTATCCAACTACAGAGGCCATTTTAAAGATCGGCAGGTACATTGCAATCACGATGAACCCGATCGTCACTCCGAGAAACACCATGAGCATTGGCTCAAGAAGAGAAGTGAGCGCCGTCACAGCCGAATCGACTTCATCATCATAAAAGTCGGCTATTTTCTCCAACATGGCATCCAGGGCGCCGGTAGACTCCCCGACACCGATCATCTGAACCACCATCGGAGGGAAGACATTCGTCTTTTTCAACGGTTCAGCAATAGTTTTTCCTTCGCTGATACTCTGTTTCACTGACAACAAAGCTTCTTCGACCACTTTATTTCCTGCGGTCTTTGCCACAATGGAAAGTCCCTCGAGAATGGGAACGCCTGAACTGATGAGCGTGCCCAGGGTTCTTGTAAATCCGGCCACAGAGGCTTTCCTGATCAGATCTCCTGCAACGGGCGTTTTAAGAAGGAGTCCGTCCACAAGGCGTCTTCCTTTGGGCGTTTTATAGTACCTCTTGAATACATAGCCTATCGCCACCAGGATCATCACGATATAAACAATGTTGTGCTGCATGAATTCGCTAATTGAAATGACGATGACCGTCGGGAGAGGAAGAGTTCCTCCAAAATCAGTGAACATTTTTGCAAATTGCGGGATGACCCACACCATCAATACCGTGATCACGATGACCGCAACGCTGACAATCACACCCGGATAAACCATAGCGGATTTTATCTGTTTCTTGAGTTTCATATTTTTTTCAATATGTTTGGAAAGCCGGTTTAAAATTGTATCTAAGATTCCTCCGGCCTCGCCGGCGGCGACCATATTGACATAAAGATCATCAAACACTTTAGGATGTTTTCTCAGTGAATCTGCGTAGGTAGCTCCCCCTTCCACATCTTGACGAACCTGGACGAGCGTCTTCGCCAATAGTTTGTTCTCGGACTGGGTCGAGATGATTTCAAGACATTGGACCAGTGGAAGGCCTGCATCGATCATCGTGGCAAATTGCCGTGTAAAGATAACAATGTCCTTTTCGTTAACCTTACCTCCTCCAAACGAAAGACTAATTCCTGCCGGTTTCGGATTGACAGTCGTCACCAGAATATTCTGCTTTCTCAGAATATTGACCACCTCATCTTTATTGGCAGCGGCGACTTCCCCTTTTTGAACTCCCCCTTGCCTTGTTCTTCCTGTCCAGACAAATGTTGCCATAACGTTCCTCTTTCTATCAATAAACCGAAACCAGACACCCGCTCTCGCGAAGTGCGAATTGTACTTGCACAGTTAGACTTTGAATCCCCATTTTGAGATCAGACATGCGCCATTTTTCCATCTTTCATGCCGCCGGGAGTCGGCGTTAATCCACCACGGTTGAACATCGCGTTGAGTTCGTCCTGGGCACTGGACCTTTGCAATGCCACTTCTTTGGAAATCTGCTTTCGGACCACGAGTTCATATAAAGCCTGGTTCATTGTCTGCATTCCATATTTTCCTTGACCCGTCTGCATTGTTGAATAAATCTGATGAAGCTTGTCTTCACGTATCAGATTTCGAATGGCCGCATTCGGAATCATGATTTCCATGGCCAGACATCTTCCTCCCCCGTGTTTTTCAATCAGTTGTTGGGAGACCACGCCCTCTAATACCATCGAAAGTTGAGCACGAACCTGGGGCTGTTGAATGGGAGGAAACACGTCTATAATACGATTCATGGTCTGAACGCAGGAATTGGTATGAAGCGTTCCCAGGGTAAGATGCCCTGTTTCGGCAATAGTCAGAGCGGCTTCAATCGTCTCCAGATCCCGCATTTCTCCAACCAAAACGACGTCAGGATCCTGCCGTAGTATATACTTAAGGGCAGACTTAAAGGATTTCGTGTCTTGCTTGACCTCGCGCTGATTGACAATCGATTTCTTATGCGGATGAATGTATTCGATCGGATCTTCCACGGTGATAATGTGTGAATGATTGTCCGAGTTGATTTTATCGATTATGGCGGCAAGCGTTGTTGATTTTCCGCTCCCGGTCTGTCCAGTCACGAGAACCAGGCCTCGCGGCCTCTCGCTGAGATCCTTAATCACCTTTGGCAAACCCAGTTCTTCAAAAGATCTGATTTTAAACGGAATCACACGAATGGCTGCCGCGCAGGCTCCCCGTTGCATGAAGACGTTCACTCTGAACCGGCTTAGACCCTGAAGTCCAAATGCAAAATCGAGCTCATTTTCTTCTTCAAAGGAATGTTTCTGGGCATCTGTTAATATGCTATAAATCAGCTGTTTGGTATCAACTGGCGACAAGGGGGGTACTGCCATGGGGACCATGGAGCCGTCAATGCGCATCTGGGGAGGGGTCCCGGTGGTAATATGTAAATCCGTTCCCTTTTTCTCCAATAAGGCTTGTAATAATTGCTGTAAATTCGCCATGTTAGTCCTCTCTTATGAATGTACTACTTTAATAATTTAAAAGACGCTCTTCGTCTTTCTCATTCCCTCAATCCACCGTAACCCGGATTGAATAGAGACGGAGTGTCATGAGGCTGAAACATGGCCCGTTAAATACCACCATCAGGAGTCAGTCCGTAAACGTGGAACCTTCCACTTCTTCAACGGATGTCAACCCCTCTCTTATTTTTTCAAGCCCGCTCATTCGCAAGGTTTTCATTCCTACCGCAATGGCTTTTTTCTTGAGCTCATCCGCGTTCGCTCCCTGCAAAATCAAAGCCTTAATCTCGTCTCCAACTGGAAGTACCTCGTAGAGGCCAAGCCTTCCTTTGTATCCTTTATTGCTGCATGCGGTACAACCCTTACCCTTGTAACAAACGATAGAACCGGCTTCTTCCTTTGAAAAGCCCATGAGGATGAGAGTCTCGGCGGGGACTTTTTCAACCTCTTTGCACTGTTGGCAGACTCTCCTAACAAGTCGTTGGGCCAGGATCAGCACACAGGAGGATGCCACCATGAATGGCTCTATTCCCATATTTAATAGACGGTTAATCGTTCCGGGCGCGTCATTGGTATGAAGGGTACTCAGGACGAGATGACCCGTCAGAGCGGCTTTCACCGCAATTTCTGCGGTTTCAAAATCACGGATTTCCCCCACCATCACCACATCCGGATCCTGACGGAGAAATGACCGAAGTGCTGCTGCGAAATTCAGGCCGATATCTTCTTTCATTTGAACCTGGTTAATCCCTTCCAGGTTATATTCGACAGGATCTTCAGCTGTCATAATATTGATATCGACGGTATTGATATGATGCATCGCGGAATAAAGAGTTGTCGTCTTTCCGCTTCCGGTTGGTCCGGTCACGAGCACCATTCCCCAGGGACTTTCGATTGCTTTCAGGAAATTTTCCATTGCCTTGGGCTCAAAACCAAGTTTTTTCAAGTCCACGTTCAGATTCCCTTTGTCCAAAATTCTCATCACGATCTTTTCACCGAAGAGACAGGGGAGAATGGAAACGCGGAGATCGACCTCCTTTTCTGTCATTTTTAGCTTGATTCTTCCGTCTTGGGGAAGACGCCGTTCGGAAATATCGAGGTTTGACATGATTTTAATTCTTGAAGTCAGAGCAGCCTTCAGCTTCATGGGAGGCGCCATGACTTCCTGCAATTCGCCGTCCAATCGATAACGCACCCGGAATTTCTTCTCATAACATTCAATATGAATGTCGCTCACTCCTTTTTTGATTGCCTCGGTCAAGATAAGATTCACCAATTTAATCACCGGAGCATCTTCAACCTCGGCCTTTAACTTATTCAGATCGACATCGTCATCCTCATCCTGGAGGACGTCCACCTCTTCTTCTTCAATATCCTGAAGCATGGTATTGATCTGATCCGAGGAATTATAATATTTTGTCATGGCAGACAAAATGCCACTTTCTGACGCGAGAACCGGCGAGACATCATAACCGGTCATAAATTTGATATCGTCAATGGCAAAAATATTGGATGGATCGATCATGGCAATATGAAGCAGAGCGCCCGATCTCTTGACCGGAATAATTTTGTATTTCTGGACAAGCTCTGAAGGAACCAGTTTGATCACGCTGGATTCAATCTCTACTTTAGTTAAATCAATGTAAGGCAGTCTCAGCTGTGTGCTCAAAAACTGAAGGAGTTTAATTTCCTCGATGGCACCCATTTTGACTAATACGGAGTCGAATATACCTCCGTCTTTCTTATGCGAAACGAGCGCCTTTTGATAATTGTCTTCGGAAATGAGATTGCCCTGCACAAGTAATTTTCCCAATTTTTCAGGAACCATTGTGACTCCAAAATGTAAAAAGAAGGAGAAAAAAAGGTGTCCAAACTGACTGACAACCTGATAAGAAGTGTATCCACGAACCTTTTTTTTGTCAAACCAGCACGGGGGACTTTCATCCGGACTGAACGGAGGATTCGAGGGCTCTTGGAAATGAAAACTTACATGACACGAAAGGGGAATTATAATTTGGAGGAAAGGACTATTTTAAGAAAGATGACCGGATTGAAAGAACTCCGGACATGGCACGCAATGGGGCCCGTTTACCGGTCCAGATCTGAAAAGCCAAGGCACCCTGAAAAAGGAGCATTCCTGCCCCATTAATCACGGAACACCTCCTTTTCCGGGCTGCTTTCAAAAAGGCGGTTGAAGGGGGATTGTAGATGAGATCACAAACCTTTAATTTCGCATGAAAATAGTGAGAGGGAATCGGCGAAGGTTCACCCGGAAAAAGTCCGACCGAAGTCGTGTTAACGAGAAGATCTGAATTCAAAATGAGCTTTTTTAATTCAGGATCGTGGAGAGATAAGGAAACAACCTTAATGCCGGGAAAATACCGATTGAGCGTTTTTTTAAGTTTCATCCCGTTTTCTGCTGTCCGATTCGCGATTCCGATGACTTTAATTTTTTCGAGACAAAGCTGAATCGCGACAGCTCTCGCCGCACCCCCCGCGCCGAGTATCACCGCGGTTCTCGCTTTCGCCGAGAAGTTCCATTTTTTTTTAAGAGATGCTAAAAAGCCTGCTCCGTCTGTATTGAATCCTTTTAATTTTCCGTTTTCAATCAGGACGGTGTTCACCGCACCGATCATTTTCGCTTCCGGAGAAATTTGATCCAGGAAGGGCATGATTTTTTCTTTAAAAGGAAGGGTTACATTGAAACCCCTAAATCCCAGGTTCTTGAGTGCTTGAATTCCGTTTTTAAGGTTTAGTGGGGAAATCTCAAAGGAAAGATAACGATAGTTAAGATTCAGCTTTTTAAACGCGGCTTCGTGCATTTGGGGTGAGAGGGAATGCGAAACGGGATGGCCAATAATGGCCAGGTAAGTGGTATTTTCTCCCTTCATCCCAGATTCTCTATAAATTCCGCGAGTCCTTTCGCCGTTGATTCAACCAGAATGGTCTCAACACCCAGAACCTTTTCCAGATTTTCAAAAGGCGTCTCGTCAAGAAATAACTGATTAAATTCATTAAGTGCAACAGATGGAATGAGCAGAACATCGCCCAAATCCCTGTCTTTAAGCTGCGCCAGGATGTCGCCGCCTGCAATTAATCCGGTCATCGTAACCGAATGCCCTAAAAAATCATTTTGAATCTGAAAAAGCTGGAAAGTCACTCCGTCGATTTGAATTTGATCCAAAATCTTTTTCAAATAGGGATAAAATGAGGCCCCCGTGATCAGGGAAACTGTTTTCTTTCCCTCGATTTTATCCGGAAATTGACCTATAAACATCTCCATTTCCGATAAAAATGCGGTCACCATTCCAACACCGTTCTCAAGTTGAGGAAAATCAGCATAATAGTCCAAAGAAGGGAGTGGAAGTTCTCCGATAATAAACATTTCATCCGCCGGAAAGAGAAACGGATAGTCTATCTCCCGCTTCAATTCCTCTCGCCAGGCTTCAATGGCAAGAATGGTTTTTCTGGCATATTCGGGGGTAAATGTCGGCAGAGAAGGGAGATTTTCACGATGTTTCGTGAGCCCGACTGGAACGATCGCGAGCGACATGACACCCGGGTAGAATTTCGCCAGGTCTCTCACGCTCCTTTCCAGATAATCGCCATCGTTGAGTTGCGGCGTCAGGACGATCTGGGTATGAAGACGAATTCCTTGTGCGGTCAATTCCGAAATCTGTGGCAGGATGGGAGGAGCATGTTCATTTTTCAGGAGGTCTTTTCTTAGCTCGACATCGGTTGTATGAACAGAAATATATAGGGGAGAGAGCTTCTGTTCGTATATTCGCTCCTTATCTTTCCTGGAAAGATTGGTTAAGGTAATATAATTTCCAAACATAAACGAAAAACGATAGTCCTCGTCACGAATGTAAAGGGATTTGCGATATCCATCCGGCATCTGATCGACGAAACAAAATTCACACTCATTCGGACACTGTCGAATCTTCATAGGAGAGAACTCGATACCCAACCCTTCATCGAATTCCTTTTCGATCTCGATCTCCCAGATTTCGCCATCTTGTTTCGCCAGTTCGACTGTGATCACTTCTTCAGTTGAATAGAATTTATAATCGATAACGTCCCGGAGAAATTTGCCATTGACAGTCAAAAGCTCATCCTCTTTTTCGATGCCCACCTCTTCGGCAATGCTTCCAGGTTCCACATTGACGATGAGCAGACCCTTTGGCCTCATTGTTTTGACTTCAGCAATCTTCATTTATTTAATAAAACCTCGGTATATATAATGGAACCTTTTCCCACCAGGGTCGGAGTAATATTGACCTCGATCTGAACCTTTTCCAGAATTATTGCGCCCATGACCAAAACGACATCCCGGCTCACTAGAATAACAGAGACTTATACCGGGATCAATTTGATAATCAACGTAGACCAGGCAATTGATGAAAAAAGGGATGAGCAGGTTTCCAAAGAGCGAAATTGAATACGGAATATGCATCAGGGAACAAGGGTAAGATTATAGGGTCAATTTGATTTACATGTCAACCCAGGTTCGAGTAAAATGATAAGTTTTGCTTTACAAAAACAGAAAATTAATGTATAACTCACCCTAAATATAACTCTTTGATTTTTAACTATTTTTATGAGTTTATTCCCCTATATTATGAATTCTCATAGGCCTGGAATTTGGAGCGGATATGGAACCGGTTGAAATTCATCAGATTGAAGGATTTGACCCAAGAAACCGAATGTTTAACAGAAATATTTCTGTCTACAGGAAAGAAAGGAGCTTTTCCGCTCAGCTTTCTTATGAAGAGCTATTTCTGGAGTCACCTCATTACCCCACCCCCGGAGAAGCCGTGAGAGAACTTGTTAAATTGGTCCTCGGTGAAAAATTTTCCCGGATAAGAACCCGACTCAATTTTAAAGGAAAGAAATATTTGACCGAGCTTGAGCCCTGGATCGAGTTTTAGATGGATTTCTTGATAACGGAATCATCAGAGCACAGGAAACATTTTTTTAGAATTGAACCGGGAAAAGAAATTGTTTCCCTTTTCGACGGAGAAGGTAATTTTCTCAAATCCGCGACTTTCGATGAAATGGCGAGCCTGTTGCTTGAATCAAAAATGGGAACCCGAAGAAAGCATTTGAGAACAACCATGGCCGTCAAGATAAAATATCAGAGTGAAAATGGTTCCTGGAAAGAAAGTATAACCGGAACTTTGGGTACCGGAGGGCTGTTTATTGAAACCCCTTCACCCTTTGACAAAGGCTCCGACATCGCCCTTGAACTGTTTCTTCCTGACAGTCCTCCCCAAACCGTTAAAACAAAGGGAAAAGTGGTCTGGACAAGAAACCAGTTTGAAAAGGTTCTTCACTTTCCCGGAATGGGAATCGAATTTAGCAAAATTTCGGGCAACGAGCGCGACGCCATAGAACGCCTCATCAAGACCATCAACCGGTCTAGAGGAATGGAATAGCCGGGCATTGCGATAAAATGATCCGCCTGGATTTCTCTTCTATCATGTTAAGACTTGCCTAAAACAATAACCCGTGGTACATTCAGCGGATTATTATTAATCTTAACCATCACTTGGTCTTTAACAAGAAGATAGGAGAAAACTGTGAAAAGAATGCCGTTTTTAACACTCTGCGCCATTGCGTTGCTTTCAGTTAATTATCCCGCTGTTGCCGAAGAGCTGGCCAATGTCAATGGCACATCGATTACCACCGAAGATTACAAAAAGAATATGGCCCAGGTTCCGCCCCAAATGAAAAGTCAATTCTCAACACTTGAGGAAAAGAAAAAGTTTCTGAATATTATTGTCGATCGGGAAGTCCTCTCCCAGGAAGCTAAAAAGGCCGGAATGGATAAAGATCCTGCCTATCTGGAAGAAGTGGAATTGGCCAAAAAAGAGATCTTGGTCAATATTATGGCTCAGAAATTAAACAAAGACAAAGTCAGTGACGATGCGATCAAGGCTTATTTCAATAAAAATATTAAGGAATTTCAGCTAGTCCATGCGAGCCACATCTTAGTCAAAACAGAAGAAGAAGCTCAGAAAATCAAGAAGGAACTCGCTGCGGGAGGAGATTTTGCGGAACTTGCAAAAAAATATTCCACCGATCCCGGATCGGGTTCAAAAGGGGGAGACCTTTCATTTTTCAGTCGGAAACAGATGGTTCCCGCTTTTTCGGACCTTGCATTCAAATTAAAGCCAGGGGAAATGGGCGGGCCCGTCAAGACCCAATTTGGATTCCACCTGATTAAAGTCCTGGAAGTTAAAAATCAAAAATTTGAGGAGTTAACCCAGGAAAATACCAGAACCATTCGTACCGCGATTATTAATGACGAAATTGAAAAATTGAAATCTAAGGGAAAAGTTACCATAAACGAGGAAGCGCTGAAAAAGGCAGAATAACCCCTGATAGGGCCGAATAGAATGGGATCAAAAAGTCGTTTTCACCTATTAGTCCTTCTGGCATTCCTTTTTTTCCTGAACTCAATTTCCGCCGCGGCGGAAATCGGAAAAAAGTTTGAAATCACCTGGCTAGGCCAGGCGGGATTTAAAATTGTGTCACCCAGCGGAACGGTTATTCTTATTGATCCCTGGGCCAAAGGGAATAATCTCTACCCCTACAAAAATTCGACCGGAGAACCTGATCTTTCTCCGCTTCTATCCGCCGATATCATTCTCATAACTCACGGGCATCTTGATCATTTGGGAGACACCATTCCGATTGCGAATGATCCTGGATCTAAGAAAGAGTTAAAAATAGTCTCTATTTTTGAACTCATGACTTACCTGTGGCAGGAAGGCGTCGATCAAAAGAAACTCGTACCGATGAATATCGGGGGAAGCGTAAAGGTGAATGACGTTCAAATCACGATGGTCCGGGCGGTTCATAGTTCAGGTATCGGACCTTTTTCTCCAAAAAGTCTCACTTACGGAGGTGAAGCGGCGGGATTTATTATTGAAATGAATAACGGATTTAAAATTTATCATACAGGCGATACGGCACTTTTTGGTGAAATGAAAACCTACAATACTTACTATCATCCCAATCTGATGCTGGTTCCAATCGGAGGCGTGTATACCATGGGTCCGAAGGAGGCCGCAATGGCCGTGGAACTGGTTCACCCCCAATATGTCATCCCCATGCACTATGGTGGCACTTTTAATCTTCCCGGCACTCCCTCTGAATTTAAAACCGCTCTGAACAAAAGAGGTAAAGGAATCAAGTTGATTGTTCCCACGCCCGGCAAAGCAATTAATTAAGTCTTTAAAGTGAACAGAAACCTATGACGTCTAAACCGAAGAGAATGGATTAGATGCAAGGCCGCAGGCGCGAGGCATCCGGAATGTACATCATCAGTACATGAGGATTGCCGAGTGGCGAGAACGCAGCAGATAGTCCATGATCATCGGTTGTGACTCATGCAGGATTCGCATGGGCAGATCTTCCGGAGCAGATCAAAAGAATAAATTCCGGTGGTATGCCCGTCGCTCCAGTTAATTTGAATCGCGTAATTTCCAACCGGGAAGAGGTCTTCCGGGTGAATGTCCTTCGGAATACTTTCCCGTTTAATCAGCGATTCTCCTGTCCATTCGTCAACGCATGCCGCGCATTGGCAGGAAACTCTTAAATATTCATACGAATAATCGCTCAAGTGACCATCTTCCCAGGTCATATGAATACCAACACCCCGTATATTTTTTATTTCACTGGGTCTGATATATTCTTTCATTTGGACTTTCCAGCCACAATCTCTGTGAGAGCTCGGATAAAAGTAGGAGAAGCGTTGAGAGACGGCATACGATAGAAAAACGGAATATGAAGCTCGTCGGCAATCTTTTTGAACATGATATCAATTTCATAAAGCGTTTCAGAATGGTCAGAGACAAAACTAATGGGCACGACCAGGATCTTTTTTATCTTGAGATCGGCCAGCTCTCTTAATTTTTCTTCTACAGACGGACCGATCCATTTCAATCGTCCGACTTTACTCTGATAGGCCAGGTGAATTCTCTCCCCGTTTTCCAAATTTTTCCGCACCAACTCAACCGTCTCTTCGATCTGTCTTTGATAGGGGTCGCCTTTCATGATGATCTTTTCCGGCACGCCGTGGGCCGAAAAAAGGATATGAATCTCTCCTGGAACCTCTTCTGGAAAGGACTTTTTACCGATCTGAATATTTTCAACCACGGCTTGAATATAGGTCGGGTGGGAATACCAGTCCCGTATGACAACCGTTTGAAGCTGAACTTTCCTTTTCTCAACCAAGCGGTTCCACTCGTTCACGCCCGAACCGGACGAAGTGATAGAGTATTGCGGAAACAAGGGGAGAAGGACAACCTGTCTAATTCCTTCCCGAATAATCTGGTCCAGAGCCGATTCAAGGTTGGGACGCCAGTACCGCATCCCGACGACGACACGGTATTTTCCAGCCGTTCCAAGAGCCTTTTCTAATGCGGATCTCTGATCCTCTGTCAGTTCCGCAATGGGGGATTTCCCTCCCATGGCCCGATAATACCCTTTCGCGATTGGACTTCTTCGCCGCGAGATCCAACGTGCCAAAAAAGGGAGCATCCACTGAAATCCGAACGGCAATGCGATGATATCGGGATCGGAAAAGAGATTAAAAAGAAAGGGCTCCACTGCTTCCAAAGAGTCCGGCCCTCCCAAATTAATCAGTACCACACCCGTCACTTCCGATGAGTTAAAGGGAGGAGTCATTTTTCGAACCTTTTAATAATCTTCCAATTTTCGCCGCTATCCGTCGATTTATAGAGACCGTTCTGTGTACCGGCAAATAAAATTTCCGGTCTGGATTGATTAAGTGCGATAGAACGAACGACTTTGGACTCAAGTCCCCTGTTTTTTTGCGACCAACTTCGCCCTCCATCGAAAGATTTATAGACTCCCAAATCCGTTCCGGCATAGACAGTCTTGCCATCTTTTTCATCCAGTTCGAGACCAATGACAAACCGGGAACCTATTCCTTCCGTCATTTTCGACCAGTGGTCGCCGCCGTCCTGACTCTTGAAAATTCCGGCAGTTGTCCCAATGAGAATCTCATTCGCGATTTTTGGATTCATCAGGATGCTATTCACACCCAGCGCCATTGCGCTACCGACATCGCTCTTGATTAAACCTTCATTCTTCTTTTCCCAGCGTTCACCCAAGTCACTGCTCCTATAAATTCCACCGCTCGTTCCGACAAAAAGAATGTCCGGATTATGGGGATTGAACAGGAGAGAAACCGTATAAACAGACTCCATGCTTCCCACTTTTTCTATCCATTCTCCTCCTTCGTTCGGACTTTTAAATATTCCCACAGTCGTTGCCGTAAAAATAGTTTTAGGATCTTTGGGATAGAACGCAAAGCCGTTGACGACCGAAACATGCCCCTTGAGTCCAATATTTGCCGGATACCATTGTTGACCTCCGTCCTGGGTCTTATAGATCGCATCTCCAAAAGTTCCCGCATAAACGGTTGAAGAAGATGCGGGATCAATACCGAGGGACAAGACGTGCGCATCTCCCAAACCCTGGCTCCGAAATTCCCAGGTTTCACCCCCATCTCTGCTTTTGTAAACTCCTTTCATCGTTGCAATGTACATGATGTCCGGATTCGAAGGATTCATAGCAATAGTAAAAACAGTAGGCTCTTTGTGTTCGCATCCCGTGACCAAGAAAACCATGCATATCGCCAGGACCAGGAATCGAGTTTTCATTATAGACCGATTCCCACCCACACACCTCGATCGCCCGTTCCCAAAAGGAGAGTTCCGGGATAAGGAGAAAAAAAGCTTCTTGCGTCCACCGAGGCCCCTTTTCCGATAGCAGGGTGCCATAACGTACCGGAATTGTCGCTCCAAAACGCTCCTTTGTCAGTACCGATCATGATCACTTTCTTCCCGTTGAGAGTTTCAACATCCAGAGTCTGACAGTTCAATCCGGCAGGGATATCAGGCAATGTTTTCCAGAAGAGATCCTGTTTCTCAAATTTCCCTTCATAAATAGATTTTCCGGTCCAGATATAAAGATTGTCGTTAAAGTAGGCACCTCGAATATCTCCCTGAAGTTCCGGAAAGCTGATCGGCACTGGATTGGATTCCCCTTTTTGAATATAGAAAATTTCCTGATCGGAAATTGCAAAGAGCCTGCCTTTGCCTCCAGCCACCCATTTGATCGCCCTGTCTATTGGAAGTATCATTTTTTCCCAATAGTTAGAGACCACATCTCTCCTAAAAAGTCCGTTATCTGTCCCGCTGTATAAAACATTTTCCGAATCCAGATAGAGCGCGTGAATGCCTTTCTGACCGATACCTTCCTTCATCAGAACCCAGCTTTTTTTAGCCCGGTCTCCCTTATAGATCCCCTCCTCTGTTAAGATGAACAGGGTGTGGGTTGCGTCTTCAACAATTGAACGAACATTCAAATCTGCCAAACCTTCATTCATTGGAAACCAGGAGAATCCGCCGTCCTTGCTTCTATAAACCCCTTCGCCGTCCGTTCCGGCATAAAAGCCCCTTTCCGGATCTCCGGTTAAAGAGGACACGATAGGAAAAGTTATCCCTTTATCCAATTGAGTCCAATGAGTCTCATTCATCGGTTTTCGATAGACCGCACTGGCTGTTCCGATATAAAGCTGATCGAGTGCCAGCATCATGGATTGAACATTCTTATCGGGCAGATCACCATTCACCGATCTCCAGTTTTCCCCTTCATTCGAACTGACAAAAATCCCTTCTCCTGTTCCGGTAATTAACGATCCATCAGGGCTCATCACGAGCGAACGTATGGAGTTATTGGTTAAGCCGGAATTGACCGGTATCCATCTTCGACCCCCGTCGGTTGACCGAAAAATGCCTCCTCCAAAGGTTCCCGCATAGAGAAAGTTTTTTGGAGATTGGACAAAAGCCCTGATATAATTTTCATTTCGAAATAGGTCCCTGAATGGTCGATGAGAAAAGCCCTGACCAGAGTCGATTCCATTCCCTTATTCAGGCCTTCCCAGCTCAATCCCTGATCCCTGCTTTTAAAAACACCGCTACCGGTTCCGATAAAATATTCGCCGTGATATTCCGTAATGGTCGCAATTTCAAAATTAGTCAATCCCGAATTCGAGGGGAGCCAGGTTTTTCCCTTATCCACGCTTCTAAAAATTCCCCCTTTGATCGTTCCGGCCAGAAAGACTCCGTCTTTTGACCTGCTGAGAGAAAGAAGAAAGGGATCTCTTATTCCTTTGCTTAGAGGTTCCCAAAGATCATCTTCCGGATTCTTGCGGTAGACTCCGTCTCCAAATATTCCGGCATAAACAACACGATCTTCATGAATCAGGGCTGAAACACTTCCTCCGGCGATGGGTCCATTGGTCTGGTAAAAAGTGATTTCTCCATTTTTCGGTTTTTGATAACCCGGTTGATGCGTGATGTATTGAAATTGTTCCAGATATTTTGCCTCTTCCCGTGAACATTCACGGGGAATCATGACCGCCGTGAGCATGAGACCAAACATTGCGAGCAGCACTGATCTTGCCGCGTTTTGCATTTTATTATTCATAGAGTATAACTACCTATATCCTTAAGTATTTAGTGAAAGCAAAGTTTTACAGGTTGGTCAGAAAAGTCTTTATGCCAGGCCACAGAATCGAGGCGACGGAGGCGTATGAGGTTATACGTTGACGAAGCCGAGATTTGAGAACGCAGCAGAAAGCATTTCTCAGCAACCTGCTACGGAAGTTGTTTGAGGGCGGCTTCTATGAGATCCCACAGAACCTGCCTCGTCGTCGCATGACCAAACGGATAAGCCTTTCCGGTCATTTCCTGATAAAGCTTTTTTCCCTCTTCGATGGAGAGAACCTGAGGCGCACCCCGTTCTTGAAAAAAAACCTCTTTGGCATGAAATGAAATGAGGTGGGGATAACCCCTGCTATCTTTACAAATCAAGAATTCGTTACCGGTAGAGTCCTGAATCCATAAACCTATTTTCATCGCTTCTTTTCCGCTGTTTCAAGAAATTTTCGATAACAATTCCGGTAAAACCGCCCATTGCAGCACCTGTCCCCGCACAAATATCCAGTATTTCCCAGCCTCCAATGTAATACCCCGTGATCCCCAATATGAATGCGCCCGTTACCACAGAGAAAAAGAATATCCTGGCGCCCAATGCGCCGACAAATCCGCCGAGTAAAGCTCCCAAGATCGATCCAATCGAAATAGAAATCCATTTCCCCAGGTAAAATCCGACCACCCCTCCCGTAAAGCCGAGAATGATCCCCCCTGCGATGATCATATTATGAGCAGTAATTTTTGATAAAGCGATCGGCATGTTCTTTTTTAGTGAGTTCAGCAAGTTTTCCGGATCGACTGGCAAAAAGATGAAAGAATTCGCAGGCTTTACGGGAATTGCCAATCTTTTCATAAGCCCAGGCGGTCATAAAGAGCGGCGTATAAAGAAGAGGCCTGCCGGTAATCTCATAGTCCGATCTGAGCTCTGAAGCCTGTCGAAACAGCACAATCGCTTCCTCAAACTTGGCTTCCGACATATCGATCATGCCCTTTCGATTTAATTCATATGCTTTTTCTACGGAATCTTCGGCGAGTCCGGTTACGGGGATCAGACAGACAATGACCCCGTAAAGAATTTGACTTAATAAAGCTGATGATTTGAAAATAAGAGCTCCTTGACGGAAACCTCTCCTCCATCCGAAAGGAAAATTCTCCTTCTCCCCGGGAGATAGATTTCGTCGACGCATTTCGGGTCATCATTAAAACTTTCAACCTGTTTTAAATCCCCCTTTGGCGTAAAATAATAGACCACATAGCGGGTATTCAGGTATTTTCCATCAGAAGTTTTGATCGAATCCTGGATATTAATCGTAAAACGAACAGGACCCATATTCCGATTAATCTGGAGGATCCGATTCTCTTTTATTCGGTATCGCGTGTTCAGACCATCTCCATGAATTCGGACGAGCTGCCCAAGTGGATGTAAATCGAACTCTCCTAAGCTCAATGAATGCTTTCCGTCACCGGCATCAAAGAGACGGTAAGCCCTATGGACCGCCATCATTCCAATCTGTCCTTCTGCCCATTTTCCAGCCTCCATGTCACTCAGCAGGACTTTAACTTGATCAGGAAGCTGAACTTCGGCCCTCCCTTTATACGATTTTCCGTTTAGAATAACTTCAAGATCGGAGGAAAAACCTTTAAAACCTTTCTCCCAGCGATAGGTTGTTTCGTAAGCCCCTTTCAGGAGATTCCGAGCCTCGGGTTGATCGGGCGGAATAGCTCCTTCTTCTCCATTTCCGGCATTATTCATTTTCAATCCTCCCTTTTTGGGCCTTGTCAGGCAAAAAGTTACTATGCTATATTTAAAAACTGAAATCAACTCTTAAAGAACGAGGTGCCCATTTCCAGCGAACCCTATTATCTCCCTACCGGCGACGAAGCACTTCTCTTTAAGATCGCCTTTCATTCCAAGATTCCTGTCATCCTAAAGGGCCCTACCGGATGCGGAAAAAGCCGATTTGTCGAATTTATGGCCCATCAGCTCAAAGTCCCGCTGATTACAGTTTCCTGCCATGAAGATCTTACCGCTTCCGACCTGGTTGGGAGATATCTCCTGAAAGGGAGCGAAACCGTCTGGATGGACGGTCCTCTCACGACTGCAGTAAAAGAAGGAGGCCTCTGCTATCTTGATGAAATTGTCGAGGCCAGAAAAGATACAACCGTGGTGATACATCCTCTGTCGGACAGCAGACGTCTGCTTCCGATTGAAAAAAGAGGGAGCGTTCTCGAAGCCCACCCTCAATTTATGCTTGTTCTTTCCTACAATCCCGGGTATCAAAGCGTTTTAAAAGAATTGAAACAGAGTACAAAGCAAAGATTTCTCGCTTTGGAATTTAACTATCCCCTGTTTGAACAGGAGGTAGAAATTATCAGGCACGAGGCTGAAATTAAGGATGAACTGGCCAAGAAACTGGTCAAAATAGGCCACAAGATCCGAAACCTTAAGAACCAAGGCCTTGATGAGGGCGTCAGTACCCGTCTTCTGATCTACGCCGGCACTCTGATTCGAAATGGTATTGAGCCTCTACTCGCCTGCAGAACCGCATTAGGTCAACCGGTCACCGACGACCCTGAAATGCAAAAGAGTATCGCAGAAATTGTATCTGCCATACTATGAAAGGGGCTCGCGTCGCCCCCTCCAACGGCATAGCCTTATGGAGCCTCCCCTTCTCGCTCGCTTTGCTCGCTGGATCTCCAATAGGGGCTCGCGTCGTTCCGGGTGCTCACCGTCTCGCACCCGCGCACAGGATTATTGGCACTTCTTCGTGCCAACGTGCGCACTATCCAAAGGCAAAACCGGATTCGTAAATGAGTAGGCCATACGATATTATTCTTATTGGTTGGATTTTTCTGACGAATCTCCTTCTCGACAGTTACCTCATTTTTGCCAATCCGACTTATTCTCTAAAAATATTTGGAACACATTTCTCGGGATGGGCGGGATGGGCCTTTAAAATTCAATCACCCATTTTACATGGCCTGCTTGGCATTGGATTCATAAGAACCAAACGATGGTCCTATCTCCTTTATATGGCCTATGCCGCATTTGGACTCGTCAATGCATTTGCCAATCTCTATTTTTTGGGTTACGGAAGAATCCGTATGATCTTTATCGTTTCACTCCTGGTCATCTCGGGCTATATCTACTTTCGGAGAAAGGCATTTCATGCCTAGTGAAATGGATAATTTTTATCACGATTTGAATGGCATCTCTCCAAAAGCCGCACGTGCGTTCCAGACGATCGGAGAAGAACTCCACGGAGAACTTTCATCCGAAGTGTTTCAATCCTGGTTTCACCTGGGTTCCGTGATTTCCTACTCTTCCTCTGCCAACGGAATACGATATTTTAACGAAAGCGGCCAACAGATCAGAAAAATGGCCTCACACGCCTCTTTGAACCTTCTCCTTCAAAAGGGAATTCAACTCGGATTTGCTCAAAACAGCATGGCGCTGGACTATTTCCGCATGCTCTCCGAATTGATTCATATTTATCCGGCAGAGGTCATCTCCCATTGGGCTGATATCGGGAAAGAGATTGCCGAAACAGACTATTTGACAGGATCGGAATATTTCAAATCTGGATCGGCCATTCTAAATGTGTTGGATCCGCCCCTGCTGAAACCCTGGGGCAGTATCGGTCTCCTGCTATCTCAGGAAGATCGCCTCAATAAATCATTCATGACCCTGGAATATTTCCGTACGACCCCGGAGTTCTTCAGACAGGTCAAGAAAGCTTCTTTTTACCCGCAATGCCTATACATCGGACACGCGCTCGCCTTGCAAGTGCCAAAGGATACCTTGTCCTATTTTAAAACGCTCCCGCAAATATTTAAAAACCTCCCTCAGAACGAAGGTACGGAACTTATTTTTTCACTTGCCGCAGAACTTGCGTTTCAGACGCCGGTCGCTGTTGTTGATTTCCTCACTCATGCAACAGACGTATTGAAAATGATGAATGGAAGTCTCCATTCATTAAAAAGGTTTGTCGAAACGGGCAGTCAGATGCATGCACCTCCTGACGCAATTAAATCCTTTTTCTCTCTAAAGTCAAAAAAATCGATTGAGGCAATTCAAGAGTTGTCCCATGCCATTTTTCTGTCCGAAGTCAGGAAACGTCTTACTTACTTTGCGGAGATGATTACCGGGCATCCGGTTGAAATTCTGCCGGGTCCCATTCCTTCAAGTTATTTTAAAAATCAAACGGGAACGATTCTTTTGCCGGAAAAAATTAATCGCTATACGAACAAGGAAGACAATTATAAACTTTATAAAATGATGCTTTTACATGAGTCGGCTCATATCGAATTTGGAAGTTATGCGCCTCTCTCCCTCCACGCTCTCGAGGAACTCGAAACCCTCTTCCCTGGAAACAGGGGCCTTTCTGTAGATCCGTGTCCGGTCTGGAATTATTTTCCGGATCCGGTGCTAGCCCAGAATCTATGGACCATTGCGGAGGAATCACGGATCGATTTTCTCCTTCGATCCGAGTATCCCGGAGCTGTTAAAGATTTGAGTCCTATTTTACAATCTCAAAAGTCAGTCCGGCCTGACCTGTTTAATCTCCCGGAAGAAAAAGGGATTATGGAGGCTCTCTTCCAGCTTTCCGTCCACGAAAATATCGTGGTTCCACTCCCGATTGCCAATCTTGTCTCCTCTGTTTTTGCGGACCTGAAAACGCTCTGGCGCCCTGGAAGTTCGAACGAGAATACACTCCATACCGTTTGCGTTATTTATCAAAAGATCCAAAACAAGATCAACATATCCCTTCCTGGAGTCAAGACCCCGGAACTTATTCCAGTTGAAGAGATGATTCCAAATTACGGTATCATTCCCGAGAGTGCCTTTTCACATCATGGTCTGATCACACCTGAACTTGCGTTTCAGACTGATTCCGCGCAGAACAATTTCATCCGTAATCTGAACATGACCGAAAAAGACAATCTCTCTTCCAAACAGGGGAATCCTCTTGTTCCAAATGTTCAAGCAAATAAAGATGAAGCAAATCTTCCCTTGAACTGGAAAGGGAATAAATCAGAAGGTTTCAGTTACGACGAATGGGACTGGATGATTCAGGATTACAAACCCGGCTGGTGCAGCGTCATCGAAAAAAGGGTAGATTCTTCACAAAAGGCGTCCGCAGTGATGGAAAGCTCCCGAGGATCCCTCCTTTCGATTCGGAGGTATTTTGAAAAATTGAAACCTGAAAATATTCATAAAACAAGAAAAGAGTATGAGGGAGAAGAACTTGATTTTGATCGAATTGTCGACCTGGTCGTCGATATCCGGACCGGAACGCCGCCCTCTGAGAATTTCTATATCAGAAGAGCCAAGAGAGTCCGGAACATCTCGGTCGCCTTATTGGTTGATTTGAGCGGTTCGACCGGCCAGGCGATTCCTGGAAGTAAGAAAAGAGTCATCGACATAGAAAAAGAGAGTCTGCACCTGATGGCCGAAGCGTTAAAAACAATCGGAGACGACTACGGTATATTCGGGTTCTCCGGACAATCCCGCAATTCGGTTGAATTCTATATCATTAAGGATTTCAATATGAAGAATGATTCTTCGATGCGAATCAATTTGGAATCCCTTGAACCACTCGGACAGAACCGGGATGGCGCGGCCATCCGTCACCTGATTGAAAAACTTTCTCATCGGGACGCCAGGACGAAGCTATTTATTACCATTAGCGATGGCAAGCCATTGGATGACGACTATTCCGACCTCTATGCGCTCGAAGACACAAAACAGGCGTTAAAAGAAGCAAGGCAGAAAGGAATCCACCCTTTTTGTATCACGGTGGACAAGCAGGCCAACGATTATATTAAGAAGATGTACCAGGATGTAAACTTTACTTATATTTCTGATATCGAAACTTTACCCATTAAACTTCCCCTGATCTACAAAAAATTGACGACTTGAGACCTGAAGGGCTATTTCGAACAAATTTTGAGTTGATTGAGTTTCTTTTCTAAATCATGAACGGTATAAGGCTTGACCATGACGCCTAGAAAACCATGCCTCTTGTAGTCCGCCATAATGGGGTCGTTAAAATAGCCGCTCGAAATGATCACCTTCACGCCAGGATCAATTCCCTTCAATTGTTTCAAAATCTCAATACCGTCAAGATCTCCCGGTAGGGTCAAATCCGTGATAACAAAGTCAAAATTCAGATTGGATTCATGATGTTTCTTGAAGTGATGGATGGCTTCTTTTCCACCCTCTGCCGTGGTGACTTCAAATCCAAGGTATCTAAGCATCTCCCGGACGACTTCCAGGACGCTCACTTCGTCATCGACGACCAGAACTCTCTTTTTTCCTGACATCCAGCGATCCTTTATTTCTTCCGAATCAAAAGACAAATGGGAATCGTGTCGGCTCTTCCGTTTGCCCGGGAAAATCTCTTTCTGTTCCTGAATAGAAATTTTCCATAAATTCATTTTAGGACCTATTCTGAAGATAGATAGAAAGGATCTAAATTATTGCGAGTATAAAAGAGCATAAAGTATGCCCTAAAGAGGGAAATAGAAAAATTGAAAACGACGAACTAAAATACCAAGCAATATCAGATAGTTAAATATTACATTGGCTTTTGGAGGCGAGCAAAAACGAAATTAATTGGAATTTTCTATTCAGGATTATTATCTAAACAGATACAAAGATAAATCGTAAAGGATACAAACTAGTCAATCTCAACATTTAATTGCGCCAAAAGACGGCTTCCTATTTCATCGCCGAGCGGGTATTCCCTATGAACGGCATGTAAAAGATTGAAGACAGAAATTCCGAGTTCCATTTTATCTTTCCAGAACCGGTAACCCAATTTAAAATTCACCTGAGTATATGCAGGAATATCGGTCAGAACCACCGGGCCGACTAGCTCCGTTGTAGGAAAATGAACCGCTGTCTGGTAATAAATTTCCGTTCGAGCCGTAAAATTCCTCAAAAATTTAATTTCCCCACCTGCATTGATCTTCTGAGTCGGTCCGGCCCGGACAGCTGAATTATAAGGATTCAGGACCGTATCAAGACCTTCCAGTGATTGATGAAGCTCCTGGTAGGCATAATTACCAAAGAGTTTTAGTCTTCTATTCACCGACAATTGGCCGGATATTTCTCCGCCATAGATATCCACATTGATGAGATTGGTAATCGAGATACCCTGAACATCGATCAGATCCTTTAACTGATTATAATAAAGATTTATTTCGGTAGTCAGTTGTTCAAAAAGAAGCACGGAGTAACCGGCCTCATAGGACTCGATCCGTTCGGGATTGAGATTCGAGGTTGGAAGGGCTATAAATGTTTGATACATCTCAAGAGGCGTCGGAGTGCGATACGCTTCGCTGTGAGACAATCGAATCCGTTGATGCCAGGTTTCAAATCGGTAAATCAGCGACTCGCGGGGTGACACGAGACGGGGATGCATCGTGTCAAAATTGATATCGTCATATCTCGCACCCGCGATAAGGGTGAGTGCATCTAGCGGAGTCCACTCTCCCTGGAAATAGGCTGCAAATAACTCGATTTGATGTCTTCCGCCGATCAGGTCGCCTCTCACGTCGGTCAATCGGTAGTTCGCTCCCGTGACGAGCTCGAATTCCGGGAAAAGGAGGAACAGATGTTGACCCTCCACATGATAGAGATCAAAGGCATAATTGAGAAGGGGATCCGGATAATATGGAAGCTGACTCAGTGAGCTTGGAAAAAGTACGGGATCCGTATCGAAGTAATAAAAGTCGGTTTTATAATTGAACGTATTCCAGTACACCCGAAGATAAGATTCCTTCTCTTCGTAACCTCCTTGAAGATAAGCCTGGCGAATCCCGCTCGAACCGAGTCCATTATCGAATAGCGGGCCATCATAACGGGGCGTATCTGATATGCCGGCGGAAAAACTGACTTTTTTCCCTGGTTCAAATTCATGGAGTGCCAGGAAATTGCCTCGATAAACCTCCTTCCCGATAGCGCCCGAGTCCCTCCACTTTTTGAATCTTTCATAGCCCCCCGAGATTTTATATTCAACAGATCCTGTTTCTCCCCCGAAGAGGAAATGACCATTGGGATAATCTTTCCCATCGCCAGTGAGAAAAATGTGGATCCCTTTCACATCAGCGGGACTCTTGGAAATAATATTCACGACACCATCAAAGGCATTGGCACCCCAGACGGCAGAACCCGGGCCTCGAATAATTTCAATCCGTTCAATTTCATTTAGACCAATCGGGAAAGAGCTCCAAAAAACCAGATTTTCAAGCTCTTCATGCACAGTTCTCCCGTCGATGAGGACAAGGAGCTTGTTTGCAAGGAGTTGATTGTCACCTCTGATGCTCACAATATGTTCGGCCGATGTGGTCTCCATCACTTCCATGCCTGGAACGCCTCGCAACAGATCCGGAAGATTCGTGGCGCCGCTCGCCTGAATTTCCTCGGCAGAAATGACTGAAATCGTGGATGGGGACTGGTAGACAGATTGGAGGTGTCTCGAGGGGGTAACCACCATCTGTTCCTCGGACATAACAGATAACGCGTCGGAATCATGCGAAGAAAGGTCTTCCGAAAAGGCGTCATTATGTAAAATCAGAAGGAGCGATACGAAAACGAATATCTCTTTTCTCATCGATAGGCATTATACTGATTTGAAATCATATTTCAAGACCTGATAATGGCAAGGTAAAAGAAAATCGACTCCCTTTTCCCAACTCACTCGATACCCATAGCTCGCCTCCATGGATCGAAATCAGCTTCTTGGTTATATATAATCCAAATCCTGTTCCTTTTGTCCCGGCTAAAGCATTATTTTTACCCCGGTAAAAACGATCAAATATCCGCTCGGCATCTTCCGGAGAAATTCCAATCCCCCGGTCACTGATCGTCGTCGTCATAAATCCGGCGTTTGTTTGAAACGAAACGCTAATGATGCCGGATGCAGGAGAAAATTTAATTGCGTTATCCAGCAAATTGATCAAAATCTCTTCAAGTTTGTCCTTGTCCCCGCGTACCATGACATCCCCCGGAGTTTCCACCTTTATTTCAATATTTTTTTCCTTCATCGGAGACAATAAGCCCAGGATAACTTCATCTAACAAGGAGCGAAATGCAATCGAGACCGGCACCATTTCAATCTTTCCCGATTCAATTCTGGAAATTTCCAGGAGATCGTCAATTAAACGGATAAGGCGATCCGCGTTCTTTTTCATTCTTTCCAGATAGTCCGATTGTTTCTCAGTTAAGGGTCCTGGTATTCTATCCTGCAAGTTGTCGATGTATCCTTTGATTGAAGTTAATGGTGTCTTGAGCTCATGGGAGACGTGAGAGACAAACTCGGATTTTAGGCGATCAACCTCTTTCATCCGTGAAATATCATGAAATACCGCAACTTGTCCGAACGGAATTCCCGATTCATCCTGTATCGGCGCAATGGTCGCTCTGATCATTCGTGAGCTCTCGCCATTTCTTCCCGGAATTTCGATATCGTGGCTAAAAACGTGGCTTTCATTCCTAAAGACATCCTTTAAGAATTCCCCGCTCTGACCTGCAAACATCCTTTCGGCAGCGGGATTAATGAGCACGATGTCCCGTCTTTCATCCACCACGACTACACCATCGGCTATTTCTCGTATTATCCCTTCGCTTTTCTTTTTTTCATATAACACCTCCTGCAAAACAGACTCCACTTTATTCGTTCTCTGAATCACTTTCTCTTCAAGAGTTGCATTGGCTTCGGCCAACTGCGCGTTCAGCACTTGTAACTTCTCCGCATTCGACTTGAGCTCGCGATTCCGGGAAGCGATAGACCGGGTCATCTGATTAAAAATCTCAGTGAGTTCGCCCACTTCATCCTGATTGACAACGGGTGCAATTTGAGAAAGATCTCCTTCAGACACCTTTCTGGTAAAATAAGCAAGCGTTTCAAGAGGCTTGAAATATCGGGACGACAGTCCATAAATAAAGAGGACACCGGCCACCATCATCAAAAGGGTCACAATGATGCCCCGCACCATCATTAATCTGAGCTGATGGGTCAGGTGGAACGTCGACATGCCGATTCGGATCCATCCCTCATTCACATCCTCTCCAACCTTGATGGCACCCCTTTTTTCTTCTTCCAGCATTTTCAAAGAAGACCGTTCCCTCTCTTCCGAAACGGATTTAAAGATCACCGGAGAAGTAAATTGATATAGATCTTCTTCACTGTAGGAATGAGTCATTTCGATCCGGTTGGTTCCCTTTGTGACCGGTTCTAAGCCCATGGGCGGAAGGAAACCTTCTTTCAAATGTTCCCGAATAAAGGGCTCATTGATTTTTCGAATGATAATTTTTCCGTCCCGATTAAACACATCGACATACACGATCTCTTCAAGATGAAATATATCGCGAATCATGCCTTCCAGAGCTGTGCGGTCTTCCAGGAAGACCGCATATTGGCCATCCAGAGCCAAATCATTTGCCAGGGAAATCCCCCTGGAAATAAAATCATCCGTCATTTCCTTACGAATCTGATAAAACAGGAAGCCTCCCAGGAAAAGGCAGATAATAACCGTCATCAAACCAAAGAAGAGCGAGAATTTGAATTTCAGAGATCGGCTATTCATAAACTTTATCCGCTTTCTGAATCGCCTCTGGCGCGATCTCAATTCCCATTTTTCTTGCCATCTTTAAGTTGAGGGAAAGACGTTTCTTCGATACCGAACGGATCGGAAAACGGGAGGGAAGCTCTCCTAGAATAATTTTTTCGGCCAGGCGACCGATCTCTTCGCCGGTGGCTTCGAAATCCGGTGTGAGGGATGCCACGGCACCCTTTACAACAAATTCGTCAGAAAAAGTCATAACAGGCATGTTGAATTTGAATGACGCCAAGAGAATTTTATCGATAGACTGGGGCGAAACCACGGTGCTGTCGGGAATCAACCAGAGAAGATCGACATTTCCCTGAAGAGCATTCAGTCCTGCCGGCAAATCCTTCTCGGTTCCGAGTCTCATTTCTATGAGAGAAAGGCCCATATTCCTTGCTGCCTCGCGGCTTTCAATGATGACCTTGCCCGTTTTCTTCGGGTCATAAAGGACTCCGATCTTTTTGACTTCAGGGAATATTCTCTTTATTTCTGAAAAATTTTCTGTTGGGGAAAATTCCAGTCGAATACCGGTCGTATTTTGATTAAAGAAAGAATATCTTTCAGGATAATAGACCATGCAAAATAAAAGGGGTGTTGATTTGATATTTTCACGGGCGACCTGTGATGCCAGTAAACCGATGGATATAACCAGGTCACCCGGGTGCCTCCTGACTTGTGACATGACCCGTTTTGTCTCATTCGGATCGCCTTTTAAGTGATAGATTTTGATCTCGCCGGGCCGGATCTTTTTGATCCCTTCAAGCGCGTCTCGATAAATTGAAATATCCTGGCTCAACAATACAGAAATCTCTTCAGCCTTCAATCCCTTCAGACCCAGAAAGGAGCAAGTGACCAGAACGGCTAAAGTAACAAAAGCGACAAACCTGATTTTCACAACGTTACCATTTCAAGATGAAGTCGTTTTAATTTTGAAATTTCGGATGAGACGGGATAGATAGGTTCTTTGAAGCCGGAGAATTTCTGCCGCGCGGGCCTGATTGCCTCCGGTTTTTTGAAGCGCATTCTTGATGACTCTAATTTGAAACTGATAAACAGCTTCATGATACGGTTCCTCCAGTAATTCCTGTACCATATCATGCCGGTCATCCTTGAAAACCTGAAGAGGCAAATCATCCGGCTTGATCTCATTGTCATTGGCAAGGACAACTCCCCGCTCAATCAGGTTCGACAGCTCTCTGACGTTTCCCGGCCAATGATAATTGATTAAATGACGTTTGGCCGCTTCCGAGATCTTCATTCCTGGTTTACCCATCGTCCGGCTAAAACGTTCCAGAAAAAAATCAGCAAGCAGGGGAATATCTTCCTTTCGCTCTTTGAGCGACGGCAGAGCGATGGAAACGACATTCAGCCGGAAGAAAAGATCCTCACGAAAACGGCCTTCCTTAACTTCTTTAACCAGATCACGATGGGTCGCCGCGATAATCCTGATATCAACGCGGATGGGACGGTTTCCGCCTACCCGTTCAAATTCGCGCTCCTGTATGACTCTGAGCAATTTGGACTGGAGGCCGGGATTGAAATCCCCAATTTCATCCAGAAATACAGTCCCTCCGTTCGCAATTTCGAGCTTTCCCTCCTTAACCTGATAGGCTCCGGTAAACGAACCTTTTTCATGCCCAAAAAGCTCGCTTTCCAGCAGATCCTCGTGCAAGGCGACACAGTTGACTACAACAAAAGGTTTTTTTGATCGCGGACTCCAGCGGTGAATGGTCCTGGCAAAGATTTCTTTTCCCGTACCGCTTTCGCCCAGCAGCAGGACGGACGAAGAGGTCGTCGAAACTTTTCTGGAATTCTCGATCGCCTTCTTAATAATCTTGCTCTCTCCCAGGATTTGAAGATAGGGGGTATTGAGAGCGTCCTGAAGATAGAAGTTTTCCTGCTTAAGCGCTTTTGACTCGATGGCCCTGGATATGACCAGGTCCAGATGATCGGGAGTAAAAGGCTTCGTAACAAAGTCAAAGGCGCCTTTTTTCATCGCTTCCACGGCTTTATCGATCGAACCAAAAGCGGTCATCACGATGACACTGGGCGTTGTTCTTCCTTTAAGTTTATCGAGCACGTAAAAACCGTCCTTTTCTGGCATCTGGAGATCGAGTAACATGAGTCCGGGGTCTTTTTGATCCACTTTGCTCAACGCTTCTGTGCCACTTTCAGCGACCCAGACTTCGTGACCGCTCGATTCCAATCGATCCTGAAGTATCCTTCGAATATCAGGATCATCATCTACGACGAGTATTCGCTCCCGATTGAATTTTCTTCCTTGCACGGTTTACCCCCTTCGGGCTCAGATAGAATGAGAGCCGGTTCTGTTCCACACTGATCACGCTATCTGTATCTTAACAGATACGGTCTCTTTGAGAATACAAAAAACATTAATTTGAAATGATGATTGAAAAAAAGGTCAGTTGAAACGGCGTGTTTACTTTTTGAACGTCAGGGAAGTCGGGGAATTATTGTTTGGAAACTCATAGATGATCTCTCCTTTTTTGGCCAGACCAAGCTCTTCCCGGGCGAGCTTTTCGATCTGTTCCGGATTGGAACGGAGCGCTTCCGTTTCACTTTTCAAGCGGCCATTTTCAGATTTTAGATCGCTGATTTCCGATTGCATCTTGTGGTACGCATTTCTCATTGAAAGAAAATGGGGAATGCTCACTTCACCAAATAAAACGAGTACGAGAAGGTATCCGAGAACAAAAGTGGTCCCCCAGTAAACCATCTTCTTCTTCTTCTTTTTCGATATTTCGATTTGTTGACGAGATACATTCGGGGTCATGTCTGATCTCAATTCAAATTATAGAATATTTTGGAGCCATCAAATTTCGCAGCTTCTCCCAGGTCTTCTTCTATTCTGATGAGTTGATTATATTTCGCAACGCGATCTGTCCTCGACATCGAGCCCGTCTTGATCTGGCCTACGTTAGTTGCCACCACCAGATCAGAAATCGTTGTATCTTCCGTTTCCCCGGAGCGGTGTGAAATAATTGCGGTGTAACCCGCTTTCTTGGCCATTTCAATGGCTTCCAGGGTTTCGGTCAATGTTCCGATTTGATTCAACTTAATCAGAATTGCGTTCCCAATCCCCTCGGAAATACCTCTTTCAAATATTTCCGGATTGGTCACAAACACGTCGTCCCCCACCAGCTGAACTTTCTTTCCCAGATGTTTCGTCATCGCTTTCCATCCCTTCCAATCATTCTCTGAAAGACCGTCTTCAATAGACAGAATGGGATATTGCTTGATAAGCGATTCGTAATAAAGAATCATCTCTTCCATGGATTTGTCTTTTTTTTCGGCTTTCAAGCGATATTTGCCTTGATGATACAATTCGCTTGCTGCCACATCCAGCGCCACTCCCACATCTTTACCTGTTCGATAACCTGCCCCTTGAATTCCCTCGAGAAGCAATTCAATGGCCTGGGCATTTGAACTCAAATTGGGAGCAAAACCCCCTTCATCTCCAATTCCGGTCGAATACCCTTTTTTTTTCAGAATATCCTTGAGCTGATGAAATATTTCGGCCCCCATCTGGATTGCTTCCGAAATGGAAGAGGCGCCCACCGGCATGATCATGAATTCCTGTATATCGAGATTATTGTCTGCGTGGGCCCCGCCATTCAAAATATTCATCATGGGTACCGGCAAAAGCCTCGCTCCGGCTCCTCCCAGGTATCGATAAAGCGGAAGTCCTGCTTCCAAAGCCGCCGCCTTCGCGACAGCGAGCGAAATACCCAGAATCGCGTTGGCGCCCAACTTGCTTTTATTGTGCGTACCGTCCATATCAATCATATATTCGTCCAGAAATATCTGATCTCTTGCTTCGAGGCCGATGATCTCTGGACCTAACAGATCATTAATGTTCATCACCGCCTTCAAAACGCCTTTTCCCCTGAACCGCTTCTTGCTTTTATCCCGAAGTTCAACGGCTTCCCGCTCTCCCGTAGACGCTCCCGAAGGGACAGACGCTCTTCCCATGATGCCGCTCTCAAGCGTGACTTCCACTTCAATCGTGGGATTTCCCCGGGAATCGATTATTTCTCTTCCAAAAACGTAAACAATTTCACTCATTCGTCAAGACCCCTTCTATAATTTTTCAGACTCTTTTCGAATCTCCCCTGAAAATTCCCAGCCTGCCTGGTGCTTGTGACATTGAGAACACTCTTTATTCCCGACTTGAAAAGGAAGATGCGCTTTCGCCGTTCTAGGCAGTTGAATATCGTGGCATTTCAAACAAAAATTTTTCGGAACGTGAGCAATAAATGGACCTTTTAACTCCGCTTCGCTCAATAGAAAATGTGCGGCCAGCTGTCCCAAACCTCTGGCTTCAGCCTCGACGACTCCCGGGATACCTTTGCCCGAGTGGCAATCCATGCAGTTTGGATGAGATCGATCAGCACCGGAACTCTTCCATCCCTGATACGGGCGATGCATTTCATGACAGGAATTGCAAAACAAGGGATGATTCTCCAGAAATCTCCCCGCTGGAATAAGAAAAATCCCGAACCCGATCAAGATAAGTGTCATGAAGAAGAATCGCTTCATTTGGAGTTTTTTAATCTTATTAGCAACAGCTCATTTAATTTAACCGGGTTCGCTTTCCCTCCTGAAATTTTCATCACCTGACCCACAAAAAAGCCAAACAATTTGTCTTTGCCCTGCCGGAACTGGTCTACATTTGCCGGGTTTTCCTGGATAACCTGATCGATAAACGAAACAAGCGTTTTTTCATCGCTGATCTGGATCAGTCCCTTCTCCTCCACAATTGTTTTGGCGTCTTTTCCTGTCTTGATCATCTCTTCAAATACAGTCTTGGCGATCTTTCCACTGATGACCCCTTCATCGATCAACCGAATCATGCCGGTCAACTGCTCCGGCGTCAGGGGCATCACCTCTTCGTTCAGGAGATCACCCATAATCCAGTTGCTGATTGCTTTGGGATGTCGATAAAGCAAAACAGATTTCTCAAAAAAGTTCGCAATCATTCGATTCTGCGTCAACACATCGGCATCGTACGCGGGAATCTGGCATTCGTTGACGAACCGGTTCTTTTTTTCTTCTGGAAGTTCAGGAAGCGTTTTTCGAATTTCTTCAATCCATTCGGATGAAATTTTCACCGGAACAAGATCCGGTTCCGGGAAATATCGGTAATCATGGGCCGATTCCTTGGACCTCATCGGAATCGTCAGTTGCTTTTGACTATCCCATAAGCGCGTTTCCTGGGTGATTCTTCCGCCTTCTTCCAAAAGCTCCGCTTGCCTCCTGATTTCAAAGTCGATCGCTTTCTGAATAAAGCGAAATGAATTGATATTCTTAAGTTCGGTCCGGGTACCCAAAGTCGTCTCCCCGACAGGCCGGATGGACACATTCGCATCACATCTGAAGCTTCCCTCTTCGAGATTGCCGTCACAGACATCAAGATAAACCAGAATATTACGTAATTTTTTCAAGTAGGCCACAGCCTCTTCCGAAGTTCGAATGTCCGGCTCGCTGACAATTTCCATTAACGGGACGCCAGTACGGTTCAGATCGACGTAGCTGGCTTCTTCTATTCCTTCATGGAGATTTTTTCCGGCATCCTCTTCCAGATGAATCCGGGTTAAACGAATCTTCTTCTCTTTTCCGTCGACCTCGATATCAATAAATCCCCGCTCTGCCAGCGGCAGTTCGAATTGAGAAATCTGGTAGCCTTTCGGAAGATCGGGATAGAAATAATTTTTCCTCGCAAAACGGTTCAGCGGCGCGATAGAACAATGCGTGGCCAAAGCGGTCTTCATTGCAAATTCGACAACTTTCCGGTTAAGCACAGGAAGGACGCCCGGCATCCCAAGACAGACCGGACAAGTTTGCGAATTGGGCCGGCTTCCAAAGGAGGTCCGGCAACCACAAAAGATTTTGGTTCGCGTCAGCATTTGTGCATGAACCTCGAGACCGATCACCGCTTCGTATTTATCCATAAATTTTCCTAATTGATCTTCAGACTGTTCAAAAAGCTTCAGTAGCTAGGCCCCCGGAGTGTACCATGTAAGTACATGAGGGCGAAAGATGCCACGAGTAAGTGGCATCACGCCTTGAGCGCCACCGAGTCAGTGAGGTGGCCGGGCCCGCCTAGCTTCGAGAACGAAGCCAATGAGGCATTTTCAACAGTCTGACTAAAGGTTCGGTTTCGGGTTATGAATTCCCGATGCTTGTTCAAACGCATAAGCCATATTCAGGAGTATCGATTCCTCAAAATACCGGCCCATCACCTGAATACCGATGGGCATACCCTGGGATGAAAATCCTCCCGGCAAAGATACTGCCGGAATACCGGCCAGATTGGCCGAAATGGTAAAGATATCGGACAGATACATTTGCAGGGGATCTTGAACTTTTTCTCCGATCTTAAAAGCAGGGGTCGGAGTGGTGGGTGTGACGATGACATCGACCTTTTTGAATGCGTTCGTAAAATCCCTGATAAACAGAGTTCGAACCTGTTGGGCCTTTTTATAGTAAGCATCATAATATCCGGAACTCAACGCGTATGTCCCGAGCATAATCCTTCTTTTTACCTCCGGACCAAATCCTTCCGCCCGGCTCTTTTCATACATATCGTTCAATAACTTGACACCGGAAGATCGATAACCATATTTCACACCATCGTATCGCTCTAAATTCGAACTTGCCTCAGCCGTCGCAAGGATATAATAAGTCGCCACGGCATAGGCCGTATGCGGCAGAGAAATTTCGGAAACTTCTGCACCACATTTTTCCCAGATTTTAACCGCAGCCATGACCGATTTCTCGATTTCGGTGTCGATTCCCGGTATCAGGTACTCTTTCGGAATCCCGATTTTTATTCCCCTAACTTCCGGGCGGAGCGCCTTCGTGTAATCTTCCGAAGTCCGGGTCGAGGAAGTAGAATCACTTGGATCATGGCCGCTGATCGCATTGAGCATGATCGCGGCATCCGTCACATCTTTGGTAATCGGCCCAATCTGATCTAGTGAAGAGGCAAATGCAACCAGTCCAAATCGAGAGACCCTTCCATAGGTCGGTTTAAATCCTACCACTCCGCAGCAGGCTGCGGGTTGACGGATGGATCCCCCCGTGTCAGAGCCGAGCGCCCCCATACATTCATCAGCCGAAACCGCGGCTGCCGATCCCCCGCTCGATCCTCCTGGAATTCTTTCAATATCCCAGGGGTTACGGCTCTTCTTAAAGGCAGAATTTTCGGTTGAAGAACCCATTGCAAATTCATCCATATTGGTTTTGCCTATTAAAATGGAATCGGCCTCTTTCAGTTTTTTGATCACCGTCGCGTCATAAGGGGAGACAAAGTTTTCCAACATCCGGGATGAGCAGGTGGTCCGAAATCCTTCGGTACAGATATTATCTTTAATCGCTATCGGAATGCCGGCTAGCGGGGAATTGAATTTCCCCTCTCTCATTTTTAAGTCCATTTTCAGGGCGTTTTTCAATGTCTCCTCTTTTTGAAAAGAATTGAACGCAGATATTTTTGGCTCCACCTCGTCGATCCTTTCCCACACCGATTTGACCAGTTCCTCCGAGGAAATTTCCTTTTTCTTCAGGAGAGAATGGGCCTGGGAAATAGTTAATTGATACAATTTCATGATATTCTGCTCTTCATATTCAGGACAGACTCATTGATTCTCTTGTTCTTTTCGTTCACTTTAATCACAATTGGCTTATGCTTCTTGAGTTCTTCTTCATTGTAAAGCTCGTAACAAAAAATAATAATTTTGTCGCCGACCATTCCTTTGCGGGCAGTTGGCCCATTCAGACAAACAGTTCCGGATCCTTTTTTTCCGGGGATAATATAGGTTTCAAACCGTTCGCCGTTGTTGAGATTGGAAATCATGACCTGTTCGTAGGGGAGCATGCCAGCCGCATCAATGAGAATCTGGTCGATGGTAATACTCCCTTCATAATCCAATTCGGCCTGGGTAATCGTGGCCCGGTGGATTTTACTTCGCAACATCGTCTTTAACAATTTATTTCCCCCTCTTTCACTTTATTCAATCACCTTCGGCACTTTAAAAAAACCGTTCTCCCGTTCCGGAGCATTTTTTAGCGCCAATTCAGGAGGAAGAGAAGGGGTCTCTTGGTCCTCTCGGAATACATTTTCCAGCAAGATAGCGTGGGAAGTCGGCTCGACCTTGGAGGTATCAAGTTCATTGAGTTGTTCGACATAATTTAATATCTGTTCCAGCTGAAGAGTCAGTTTCACCTTCTCCTCTTCTGAAACAGTCAGTTTTGCGAGCCTGGCGACGTATGCAACCTGCTCTGCCGTTATTTTCACATGCACTCCTGACTAGCCGTAGCGATCGACGAATTTCTAGATAAATTGCAAATTGGCATATTTTGACGCCAATTTTTTGGTTCCCGCTGAGTCAAACCGGATGGTCATCTTCATTTCCTCCCCCTCCCCTTCAGAGGCGAGAATGACTCCTCTTCCCCAAAGGGGGTGAAGAACCGGACGATTGGTATATTGACCTTTTTTTTCAACAGGTTTCGAACGATTTTGATCACTCGAAAAAGAAGGTTCGACCCCTATTTTGGGACTATTTAACTCTTTTTTCACGATTAATTCAATCGGAATATCGTGGATGAAACGTGACGGCGCATTAAATTGAATCGAACCATACATTCGACGGCTGCGAGCACTGGTCAGGACAAGTTTCTCGCGTGCCCGGGTCATGCCGACATAGCAGAGTCTTCGCTCCTCTTCCAATTCCTCTGAGTCAACCAGTGCTCTGCTTTGAGGGAAAAGCCCTTCTTCCATTCCGGGCATAAAGACAAATGGGAACTCCAGTCCTTTCGCGCTATGGAGAGTCATAAGCCGGACCCTTCCTCTCAATTTCTCATCCGCCTCATCTGTAAACAGGGAAATATGATCCAGAAATGAGGTCAAATCCGTCTCGCTCTTTTTTTCCTGAAATTCCGTGACCGAAGAGAAAAATTCGTAGATGTTTTCAACTTTTTCCGGAATCTTCTCTTTCTTGACTTCTTCCAGATACCCTGTTCGGTCAAGAATCAGCTTAACCAGATCCATGAGCGTTGACGTGGCAACGGCCTGTTTCAATTCCTTCATCAGTTTGGAAAACAATCGAACATTTCTCTCCGCTTCGGGCGCAAGAATTCCCCCTCCATCCATCAGATCCAGTGCCTCCATCATAGAACATTTTTGGGAAGTCCCGTACTCCGCGATTTTTTTAAGCGTACGGGAACCCAATCCTCGGACTGGAACATTGATAATCCTCTTTAAACTGACGTCGTCCCGGGGGTCTGCGATGACTTTGAGAAACGCCAGAATATCCTTAATTTCCTTCCGTTCAAAAAAACGAATGCCTCCGACAATGACATACGGAATACCATTTTTTTGAAACGACTCTTCCAGCACCCTGGATTGAATGTGGGTTCTGTATAAAATTGAAAATCTCTGAAAGGCTTCTTCCCCGCATTTCATTTCTCTGGAGTGAGTCAGAATCATCTGGGAAATGAGATGGGCTTCGCTTTCATCGTCCTCAAGCCTGAAAAGCGCGATCGAGTCGCCCTTGATGTTGTCGGTCCAGAGCTGTTTCTTCTTTCGTAATCCATTTTTCTCGATCACCTGGTTCGCCGCCTGAAGGATGGTTTTTGTGGAACGGTAATTTTGTTCCAGTTTGATGACCCGGGTTTCGGGATAGTCCTTCTCAAATCGAAGAATATTTTGCACATCGGCACCCCGGAAACGATAGATACTTTGGTCGTCATCCCCCACGCAGCAGATATTTTCCTTCCCTTGCGCCAGGAGCGATATAATCCTGTATTGTGAAACATTGGTATCCTGATATTCATCGACCATCAAATAGAGAAATTGCTTCTGGTATTTTTCCAATACTTCGGGAAATTTCATGAAAAGCTGGACCAGATACATCAAAAGGTCGTCAAAGTCGAGCGCCTGATTCGCTTTCAGTTTTTCCCTGTACGAAAAGTATACCCGTCCAATCTTTCCTTCTATTCCGAAAGAAAGAGCTTTTTCTGCAAATCGCTCCGGCGTCACGAGAAGATTCTTTAACTCGCTAATCCTTCCCGCTATTTTTTTAAGAGGGTAAAGGTCCTCGTTAATGCCAAGTTCCCGGACACATTCACGCATCAAAGCGAGTTGATCCCCTTTGTCATAAATCAGAAAATGACGGTTGAAACCCAGTTTTTCGATTTCGGAACGAAGGATTTTTACGGCCATGGAATGAAAGGTGTGTACCCACGGCAAATCTGAAAATCCGGTTAACTGCCGGATTCTTGATTTGAGTTCTTCGGCGGCTTTGTTGGTAAAAGTAACCGCCAGGATGGAAGAGGGTGTGATGCCCACCTGCCTGACAAGATAGGCATATCTCATCGTAATGACCTTCGTTTTACCGCTTCCGGCACCCGCCAGAATCAGAAGAGGTCCGTCCCGATGTAGCACCGCTTCCATTTGGTGGGGATTTAATTCCTGAAGATAGTCGTAATTATTCAACCGTAACGCTCTTGGCCAGATTTCTCGGTTGATCCACATCGCTTCCGCATAACACCGCGATATGGTAGGCGAGAAGCTGAAGAGGAAGGCTCAGGATAATCGGATTCAACAGTGGATCGGTATCGGGAACACCAAATAAATAATCGACGCGTTTGACCAGTTCTTCGTCGCGTGAATTTGCAAACGCAATAATGATTCCATCTCTTGCCTTGATTTCCATTATTCCGTTAAGCACCTTGCTGAAAAGAGAATCCTGTGGCGCCAGAACCACCACCGGCATTTTTTCGTCGATCAGGGCAATGGGGCCATGTTTCATTTCCCCGGCCGGATACCCCTCTGCATGAATATATGAAATCTCCTTTAACTTTAATGCTCCTTCAAGCGCTATCGGATAATTTATCCCTCTTCCCAGAAACAGAAAATCTTTCGACTTGAAGAATATTTTACTGATTTCAATGAGCTCGCTCTCCTTTTTCAGCATTTCTTCCATTTGACGGGGAAGGTGCGCAAGTTTCCTGAGATAATCGAGGGACTGATTTTCGCGAATCTCTCCTCTCACCTGTCCCAGATAGAGCGAAAATAAAAAAAGAGCCGTCAGCTGGGTCGTAAACGCTTTGGTCGAAGCGACCCCGATCTCGGGTCCGGCATAGGTATAGATGACGCCGTCCGCCTCCCTTGACAAAGTGCTCCCCACCACGTTACAAATTCCGATCGATTTAATTCCCTTCTTCTTGCCTTCCGACATGGCCGCAAGGGTATCCGCAGTTTCTCCGGATTGCGAGACCGCTATGAGGAGATCTGAAGTGGAGAGTATGGGATCCCGATACCGGAACTCAGAGGCGATATCCACCTCGACAGGGACACGGGAAATCTGTTCAATCATGAATTTTCCGACGAGGGCCGCATGCCACGAGGTCCCGCATGCGACGAGATGAATCCGGCCAATTTTTTTTAAAAATGACTTCGAAAGCTCAATCTCGTGAAAGTTTATTTCACCCGTATCCATTGAAACGCGTCCCCGAAGCGTATCGGATATGGCCTGAGGCTGTTCAAAGATCTCCTTCAGCATAAAATGTTTAAATCCTCCTTTTTCCGCCATCACGGGACTCCACGCAACAAATTGGGAGGTATTTTCTGTGGGCCGGCCTTCAAAATCCCGGATTTCAATTCCTTTTATCGAGAGGGTGACCATCTCACCGTCTCGGAGAAAGACGTATTCGCGGGTATGGCTAAGCGTTGCCGGAATGTCCGAAGCGACAAAAAATTCACCCTTCCCGATGCCGACAACGAGGGGACACCCGTTTCTCACGGCAATGAGCCGGTCCGGGTTGTCTTCCGAAAGAATGACCAGTGCATAAGCTCCCTTTATCTCTTTTAGGACATTCTGTACCGCTTTTTCAAAGCCTTTTCCTTCGAACATTTCCTGTTCAATCAAATGGACGACGATTTCTGTATCCGTCTCCGACCGAATCTTGCAGCCTTTTTCAACCAATCGTTTCTTCAGAGGAATAAAATTTTCAATGATTCCGTTGTGTACCAGAACGACGCTTCCCGCGCGATGCGGGTGTGCATTTATTTCCGATGGCCGGCCATGAGTGGCCCATCGGGTATGCCCGATTCCGATATGGCTCTCGGTCGCCTCCTTTGCCAGGAGGGTTTCCAGTCCTGAAAGTTTCCCCACAGAACGATAGAGCGCCAGCTTCTTCTGGTGGATAAAAGCGACTCCCGCAGAATCGTAACCCCGGTATTCCAGTTTTTTCAAACCCTCCATGAGTACCGGAACGGCTTCCTTTTGTCCAATATACCCGATGATTCCGCACATGATTATTTCTCTTTTTTCTTTCTATTCTGTTTGTTCCTGTTTCGAATGACCCAGTCTTTCTTAATGATTTGTTTCATCCTGCTGAGCGCAAGGCTGTTCCGAGGTACGTCTTCGACAATCGTCGAACCCGCTCCAATGAGGCTGCCGTCTTCCACCCGAATCGGTGCGATCAACTGTGTATCACTTCCGATAAAGACATCGTCACCGATAATCGTCTGGTATTTTTGATGACCGTCATAATTACAGGTAATTGTTCCGGCTCCGACATTAACCCGCTTTCCCAGGATGGCGTCGCCAATATAGGACAAATGATTCACCTTGGAACCTGTTCCTATTTCACTCTTTTTGATTTCAACAAAATTCCCGATCCGGGCATTTTGATGGAGTAACGTGCCGGGTCGAATATGGGCAAACGGCCCGACAATCGCTCCTTCTTTGATTCTGGATTCCGAGATGACGCAGAATTCCTTAATCGTTGTTCCCTTTCCGATTTCTGAATTTGAAATGGTCACATGGGACCGGAGAATGCACTCTTCGCCCACGGAACTCCCGTTTAAAAGAAAAGTTCCCGGATAGATGATCGTATCTTTTCCAATGCTCACATCTTGATCAATATAGGTTGTTTCAGGATCAATCATCGTGACGCCTTCTTTCATCCAGCTCTCGGCAATCCGTTTTCTCAGACTTTTTTCCACCCTGGAAAGATCCAGACGGGAATTAATCCCCATGACCTCCTCCGAATCGACACACTTCAATGATTCTACTCTTTCCTTCGCTTGAACTCCGATCGCCAGGATATCCGTCAGGTAATACTCTTTTTGGGCATTCCTGGCCGTAATCCGCTTTAATCCATCGAACGCAAATTTGGACTGAATCAGGTAAATTCCGGAATTCACTTCCCGAATTTTCCTCTGGATGGGAGTGGCATCCTTCTCTTCGATAATTTTTTGCAGGATTCCCCGGCGGTTTCTGAGTATCCTGCCATAACCGAAGGGTTCTTCCAATTCTACGGTAAGGAGGGACAGCGTCGCGTTCTTGGATTGATGGTTTCGAATGAATGAGGTCAGCGTATTTTCTGAGATGAGAGGCGTATCGCCGTTTAAAATCAGAAGGGTCTTTTCACCTCCTGTATAGAGTTTATCCGCCTGGGCAAGGGCATGGCCGGTTCCCAGTTGTTTCTCCTGATAAACGAACTCAGCTTTCGGAAAAGCCTTGCGTACAACCTCCTTTACTTTTTCTTTCTGATATCCCAACACGATGACGATTCGGCCCAGAGGAAGGGATTTGACCCGCTCCAGGAGATGGAGAATCATCGGCTTCCCGCAGAGTGAATGGAGAACTTTGACCTGGCCCGATTTCATCCGAGTTCCGAGTCCGGCTGCCAGGACCACGATATCAACCGGCTTCAAGTGATCTCCCCGGACAACATCTCGGCCTTTTGAATAGGATGTTTGCCCTTTCCCGAAGGGGGATTATAGGCGCCGGTGGAGATAATCATCTTCATTCCTTCTTCCGCGGACATGGAAAGGGACTTCACTTCCTTTTCTGGAAACAGGAGCATATACCCTCCCGTCGGATTCGGGGTTGTCGGAACATAGACATTGATCAGGCGTTCTCCGGCACTCGACATGATCTCCTCATTCGGAATACCGGTTACAAATCCGATTGTAAAACAACCTTTTCTGGGAAATTCAACCAACACAACGCGGCTCAACTTTTCCTTATGCTGATTGGAAAAAGTGTCTACGATCGATTTAAAAAGAGAATAGATATTTCGTACTAAAGGAACTTTTTGGAGGAACTCCTCCCAGATTTGAACCAGCTTTCGACCAAAGATATTGGTCACCAGGACACCGCTTAGAAAAATAAGCGACAGAAGTAATATAATTCCAAACCCGGGAATATAAAAATTGAATTCACGTTGAAGGTATCCCCCCAACACGCCATCTAGGGAGGTAAACAGGGTTTTCAAGATCAGGTAGGTTCCCCACATCGGGGTAATTACAAGAAGGCCCGTAATAAAATACTTTCGAATAAATTGGCCCAACTTTGACAAGGAATTCATTTCCAGTAGGATAAGGTAAACCGGATGTTAGAATAAAAATAATACCTATTTTTTGCGGGCCACGCAAGTTCTTTTAAACCGAATCGTCTGCGGGAAGGCGTTTAATCGATCTGTCACGAGGCCCTATTTGCATTTTCCCACTTTTTGGATTATATTTTCATCTGAAATGAAATTGAAAGCTTCTAAAAATGGCATCCAAAATCTGTTATGACAATTGTCGAACTCGCCCTGATCAATATCCGCCACTTCAAAGAAGCAAAGAAGATCCTTTTAAAACCTGGATTCAACTTGTTACAGGGAGGAAATGGAGCTGGAAAATCGACATTATTCAATGTCTTTAGAGATATCTTTTTCCCGGACTATGAGGCCTATCCTCCAGACGGATCTTCCCAGGGGGCGATCTCCTTTAAATTGGATAATGGTGAAATTTACAGATTGCTCAGGAATTTTTCAAAGCATTCCGTCCAGCTTTACAAACTCGATCCAGGCGCCAATAAATTCTCGCTGATCGAGAAAGAACCCACCCAGATTCAAAACCTCCTCTTTTCATACCTGAAGCTGGAAAATTTCTCGAAAGAAATGATCTCTTCCTTCTTTTTTATCGGTCGATCTTCACTTCCCTCACAGTCACCATTAAGGAGAACGAGACCTGCATCCGCTGTCGCCATGAATGTCGAGAAGAAGATCGAGAATCCCTCGAATCTTAAAAATACTCTGGAAGAGCTCAAGAAAGAAGAAGCCAAAGCAGATTTGCTTGCCCAAAAAGAGAGTGAGATGCTCGATTATAAAGATAAGATATTTTCTATAAAAAGAACTTTAAACGAGCTGGAAACAGTTGAATCCGGACTTCTCGGCTTATCCGAGAAGGAAAAAATATTTTCGGGCTTTTCGACAGTTCCAAAAGATATCGGTCAAATCATTGACGATTATGAAAAGGCGATACTCGAGAAAAACAGTGAAGAACAGCAACTGATAGAAGAGAAAGAATTTATTGAACAACAATTATCGATGGATCAACAAAATCTCCTCCAAAATAAATTTCTTTGGGCCGGCGGGATGACCGTCGCTATTTTTCTTCTCCTCCCGTTCTTTCTGGACCTCGACGGCGTTTTAAAACAAATCGATCTGATCGGTCTCCTGGCCGGCATCGGTCTGGCCCTCTTCTCACTGATTAAGGATTTTAACAAAATCTCGCAAAGAAAAGTCTGGAACACGAAACTTGAAAATAAAAATAAAAATATCGAAATGTTAAATGCAAGATTTAACCGTGAACATGTCAAATACTTCGGTCTGCTTCAAAAAACCAATTCTGCCAGCAGGGAGGAATTTGAGACCAAACTGTCTGTTTATCGCCAGCTCAAAGAGGAGGAAGGAGCTCTTCTGCAGAAGAAACAGAGCCTACTCGTCCAAAAGTCAAAAGAGACTCTTCTATCCGAACTCAAGGAATCATCCGAGAAAGCGGATCTTTCCGAAAAGGAGATTAACAAGATAAAACCCGGAACGAAAGATCCTTATGTCATTCAGCAGGAAATTAAGACCCTGGAAGAATCTCTCGCAGCCGGAAATGCATCTTTTTCACTGGAGTCCGGTTCCCTCGCTCCCGAGGAAGGCATATCGTTACCCACAAATAACGCCTCCGGATCGATTTCTACCTTTCTTGAAAATGACTGGGACCTCCTCCTGAAACATTGCGGATTGGATCTTGTCCAAATGAATCAGGTTGTTCAGAAGATAGTCCATAGGATTGCAGGAGACCGTTTTGAGATTCAAATTGCAGAACAGGGCATGATCACATTGAATCCTCCCCAGGAAACTCTCAGCCCCGGGACACTTGACCAGATCTTTTGGTCCCTGGTAGTCTTTCGATTAGAGCTTTTAAGAAATATCACCTTTCCGCTTTTTCTGGATGATCCGTTAGTAACAATCGACCCGGCTCGCCAGGCCTTAATCATCGCCAGTTTAAGAGATCTGTCAAAAGGCAGACAGGTCATCTTCCTCTCCAATACCCCTTATCCCGTCGAATCGGCCAACTTAATCAAACTGTGAGATTTCAAACTTTATGAAACATCACACTCCGGTTGAAGAAAAGGGCCTTTTTATTACATTCGAAGGAATAGAAGGTAGCGGAAAATCAAGACATATCAAACAGCTGTTTGAAGAACTGGAAAAGGAGGGATATCCGGTCATCCTCACACGTGAACCCGGAGGAACAAGGATCGGCGAAAAACTCAGAAATCTCGTTTTGGAACCGGACCACAAAGAGATTGATCCCACCACAGAATTGTTACTTTATCTTGCGGCAAGGTCTCAGCATTTACACGAATTAATTCTCCCGGCCCTGCGGAAGAACAAGATTATTCTATGTGACCGGTTTCATGATTCAACCTACGCCTATCAAGGAGGAGGAAGAGGAATCGATTTTGGTCTCATCGATCCGATCATCCAGACCTTGTTTCATCAAATTAAACCTGATCTCACTTTTTTGCTCGATCTGCCGCCGAACCAGGCCCTGGAACGGGTACGGGAACGAACGGGTCGCTTGAACCGGATTGATGCGGAAAACATTGCCTTTCATGAAACTGTTCGTTCCAAATATCTCATGTTGGTCAATAAGGAACCTGAACGATTTAGAGTCGTGAATAGTTCGGGAGAGTACGCTGAAGTTCATCAGGAAATTAGAAAGGAAATCGCACTTCTTTTTAGACATTTTCGTCATGAAATTTGAAAGTCAACTCATCGGACACGCTGTTCCACAACAGATCCTCTATCAGGCACTCACTTCCCATAAAATGGGTCATGCGTATCTCTTTACGGGAGAGGATAAAATTGGAAAGAGAACGGTTGCCCTCGCCGTCGCTAAAACCCTGCTTTGCCCGAGTGCTATCCCTTTTTGTGGAAAGTGCCCTTCCTGCCTTAAAGGAAATCAAAAGATGCATCCTGATCTATTTGAAATTTCACCTGAAGGTCTATTTATTAGACTGAACCAGATCAGGCAAATTCAGGATCAAATGTCTTTGCATCCTTCTCTGAGTTCGAGAAAAGTCTTTATTCTGGATGACGCAGACCGGCTGAATCCCGAGGCATCCAATGCTTTTTTGAAATCACTTGAGGAACCCCCTGAGGATACCCATTTTATTTTAGTGACCTCCCGTCCGCAGGCACTTCTTTCCACAATTCTTTCACGATGCCAACAGATTCGATTTTCGACCCCGCCCCGGGAAGAGTTGGTCAATTTTTTGATGAGAAATAGGAAACTTTCCACTCAGGATGCCCGTCATCTGGCCAAACGCTCGGAAGGAAGAGTGGGCGTCGCAATCACCTATGATTTGGAGTCTTTAGATCAGGAGGATCTTCGTTATTTCATGCTGATCGATCCGGAAACGCTGAATTCACCCGGAAAATTATTTCAGTTGTCGGAAGAATTATCAAGAGACGCAGATCATTTCAGAAAGACAGTAGAGTGGATTTTGTCATTTATTCGAGATATGATCTATTGGAAAACCTGTCCGGAACCGGACTTGCTTATTTTGGACCGCCATCGGGAAAAGATAGAACAATTTTCAAGCCAATTTTCATTTGAGAAGTTGAATCGCACTTTCCTCATGCTGCTGAAGGTCGAAAAACTCATTCAAAGAAACATTAACCGGCCGTTGGCTCTTGAAAACGTCCTGTTTCATCTTCGTCCCTTCGATGATCGTACCCAAAGCGTGACAGATATGGTTACATGATGCCAAAGCCTTTTTATATCACTACGCCTATCTATTATGTGAATGATGTCCCGCACATCGGACATGCTTACACGACCATTGCGTCGGATGCAATGGCCCGATACCACGCTTTGTCCGGAGATTCAGTACGATTCCTGACCGGAACCGATGAACATGGACAAAAGGTCGAAGAAAGTGCAATCAAGAATGGTGAATCCCCGATCGCTCTGGCAGACCGGGTCGTATTAAGGTTTCAGAATCTCTGGAAACTCCTTAACATATCCAATTCAGATTTTATCCGAACCACGGAAACCCGCCACAGTAAAGCGGTACAGGCTTTTTTTCTGAAACTCTATGATAAAGGGGATATCTATAAGGGAGAATATGAGGACTGGTATTGCGTACCCTGTGAAACGTTTTGGACAGAGCTTCAGCTTCAAAACGGGAATTGTCCCGACTGCAATCGGCCTGTTCAAAAAATAAGGGAAGAGAGCTATTTCTTTCGACTATCGCGATTTCAAAATAGATTGCTGGATCATATCAAATCGCACCCTGATTTTATACGTCCGGAGAGCCGGAAAAATGAAATTGTTCGATTCATTGAGTCCGGGCTGAGAGATCTTTCAATCAGCAGAACAAGTTTTAAATGGGGAATACCTGTTCCCATCGATTCTCAGCATGTCATCTATGTCTGGCTGGACGCCCTGGTCAATTACCTGACCTCTGCGGGTTATCCCGATACTTCGTTTGCCCGGAACTGGCCTCCCCAAATCCAGATCATCGGAAAAGACATTCTGAGATTTCACGCGGTGTACTGGCCCGCCTTTCTGATGTCCGCTGAAATGCCGCTCCCGGAATCGATCTTTTCCCACGGCTGGTGGACGGTTTCTGGGGAAAAGATGTCAAAAAGCAGAGGGAATGTCGTAGACCCGTATCAGATGATTGAACGATATGGAAGCGACGCATTTAGATATTTCCTTTTGCGGGAAGTTCCGTTTGGCCAGGACGGAGACTTCTCGGAACAGGCTTTTATCAGCCGGGTCAACAGCGACCTTGCCAACGACCTGGGGAACCTGCTCAGCAGAACGCTCGTGATGATTGAAGAATATTGCGAGGGAAAAGTATTCGCATCCGATCCGGCCCTGGAAGGCAAAAATGAAAAAGCACTCCAAACCATGGCGCTGGGTCTGCTTCCCGTCGTAAGCCGGGCCATGGACAAATTGGAATTTCATGTCGCACTGCAAGAAATCTGGAAATTGATTGAATTCTCGAATTCCTACATCGAAGAGTCGGCTCCATGGAAGCTGGCAAAATTACCAGAAAATCTGCCAAGGCTCCGAATGGTCCTATACCACCTCGCCGAATCTTTAAGATTTCTCGGGTATCTCCTTGCGCCCTTTCTCCCAGTCAGTTCGGAATCGATATTAAGACAAATCGGACTGGCTCCACGATCCGAACCCCTGCTTTTTACAGAAACACTGGTTTGGGGAAAATTAAAGTCCGGCACACCTATTGAGAAAGGAAAATCCTTGTTCCCTAGAATCGAAACCAAAGGCACAGTATCTTCTGAAACATCTCCTGAGAAAGCTTCCTCACCCGTTGCTCCTCCCTCTTCACTTGTTTCAATTGAAGATTTTCTAAAAATAGACCTGAGAGCAGGAAAAATTATATCGGCGGAAAGAGTCCCAAAATCAGACAAACTATTAAAACTTCAAATCGATTTGGGCAGCGAAATCCGTCAGGTTGTTGCAG